>JAITAN010000163.1 GCA_031284105.1 Treponema sp.
TTTTTTCGCCGCGTCCTTCGCGTCGTTTTTCGCCTCCGTGTCCACCGGCGTGTGAGGTCCGATGGTCCTGCCGTAAGCGACGTTCCACGCGGCGTAGGCATCTGCCATCTCCGTCCGCGCGATTTGGGGAATGTGCGTCCATTCGGGCGTACTTCCGGTGCATTTGCCGTCCACATACTGGTTCATATACTTGTAAAAGCGTTCAAACTCAGCATCCGGTAATGCAAGATAATCTTTTGCCATATTTATACTCCTTGATATATGGTATAGAAGCCCATACGGGCGTCTTTACGATGATAAACGGAACCCTACCCGACGCGGGCGGAATTCTTGTACCGGCTACAAGATTTCTTATAGCCATTACAAGAGCTCTTATAGCGATTAAAAGAGCTCTTATAGTGATTAAAAGAGCTCTTATAGTGATTACAAGAGCTCTTGCAGCGAGTACAAAATTCCTTGCGGCGGTTACAAGAGCGGCTCATTAGAACCGGCGGACCGTTGCGCTTGCAGGTTTACGGTACAAGGTTCCGCAAAAACCGCGATGTATGGGCGCCGCGAATCTTTGACCCGCGCCGCGTTCCATTTCGTACCATGTTCATATAAAATCTCCGTTGCGTTTCCGCGGCCCTGCGTTTGCCGCACGCACGCGTATACACGATTCGCAAAAATGTCATAATAGAGTACAATGAGCAGGGGAGAACCTCGAAATTATATGCCCCATGGATGGATACACGCGGCGTATTGAAGATTTCTCCTTAAAATTGTATCGTATGCGGCGGAGGATTAAACCCCGCTCTAATAGCGCCGCCGCGCTTCCGGCGGGCGGGCGGATTGAAACAATGAAAAAAATGACGAAATTCATGCGGATATTTCTTTTTATTCTTACCCTTTTCTCTCTTGCGGCCTACCTTACGCTTCGCTTTCTCCCCTATCCGGAACTGACGGCTTTTCAAGAGCGGGAGTATAGCCTTGTGCTTACGGATAAAAACGGCGCGGTACTGCGGGCGTTTCCGGTACAAGACGGCGTCAAGCGGGAATGGACGGATGTAGAAGATGTTCCCCAAGGCGTGCGGAACGTGTTTATTACGGCGGAGGATAAACGGTTTTATTCCCATATCGGCGTCGATCCGGTCGCGGTTATGGCGCGTGCGATCCGTAATATGTCCGCAAAACAGGTGGTTTCCGGCGCGTCCACCATCACCATGCAGCTTGCGCGGCTCATAAAACCCCGTACGCGGGATCTCGGCGGGAAAATCGCCGAAGCCCTAGATGCATTGCGGCTTGAAGCGCGGCTTTCAAAAAACGCTATTCTGGAACTTTGGCTCAACAATATTCCTTTTGGAAGCAATATCGAAGGACTCGGCGCGTTTAGCCGCGCCCGTTTCGGCATGGCCGCGCCGGAATTGGACGATGTACGCGCGGCGGCGCTTGCCGTTGTTCCGCGGCGTCCCGCTTTATACGATCCCGCTTACAATGCGGAAGCTTCGCTTATCGCGGCGCGGCAGCTTGCGGCCCGATGCAATGTGGATGCGGCCGGCCTTGCCGCAGCCGTTGCCGAAGCCGCGGCATCCGCGAATGCCCCCGCGCAATACGCCAAAACCCCCTTCTACGCGCCGCACTTTACGGAGCGGGTGCGCGCGCTGCTTTCAAACGAGTCCGGTTATCCGGATCACGCGTCCGCGGAGGACGCATCGGGGAGCCAAAGCCGACGGCAGGGAACCGGTAGGAACACGCGGCAATCTCTCGTACAGACAACGCTCGATCTTGATTTGCAGCTCTACGCCGAAGACCGCCTCCGTACGGAACTCGCGAAACTCTCCCTTAACCGCGTGAACAACGGAGCCGTACTGGTAATAGAGAACGAAACCGGCGCGGTACTGTGCTATACCGGTTCGGCTTCGTGGTTTGACGACGAGGTTTCCGGCAAAATAGACGGCGTACAGGTACGGAATCAGCCCGGCTCGTGCCTCAAGCCGTTTTTATATGCGCTTGCTTTGGAAAGCGGCTTCGGACCCAACGCCGTCCTGCCGGATATTCCGAGCGTTTTCGGCGCGGATGAAGCCTACGTACCGATGAATTTCAACCGCAGGTTCAATGGTCCGGTACGTATGCGGGTCGCGCTTGCCTCGTCCCTGAATGTGGCGGCCGTATGGACCCTCGAACAAATCGGCGTGAACCGGTTTGAAGACAGTCTTGTATCCCTGGGTTTTACCTCTATTACCGAGAAACGCGGTTCGTATGGAACGGGACTTGCCCTCGGTAATGCGGACGTCAGTTTGGAAGAGCTGGTGAAGGCGTTTTCCGTATTTCAACGGGATGGGATTCTGATTGACGTCCACCTTGTCGGGGAACCGGGTAAAAGCGCGCGGGTTCTGTCCCCGTATACGGCTTTTGTCATCCGCGACATCCTTTCGGACAAGG
Organism: Treponema sp.; assembly: GCA_031284105.1. GTDB lineage: Bacteria > Spirochaetota > Spirochaetia > Treponematales > Breznakiellaceae > JAIRKH01. The sequence continues at coordinate 2,422 of JAITAN010000163.1, forward strand.
CAAGCCGCTGGACGGGTTTTGGGACCGCGCCGGTGTTCGCAACGCCGTTTCAAGCCATGTTCAAAACGGGGACCGCGAATCAGTACCAGAACATTTGGGCCTTAGGCGCGACAGAACGGTGGACCGCCGGCGTGTGGATGGGCAATTTTTCCGGTGCGACCGTGGTGGGAAAAACGGGCAGTTCCATTCCGGCGCGTATTGCAGCGGACATTCTCACCGCGCTGGAAACGGCGCATCCCGCGTATCCTTCGGATATCGCGGACACGCAGGCTTCCGGCGGAACGCCGCCCGGCAGGAAATCAGCGGACGCGGCCGTGATTCCGCGCGCCCGCGAGGATTGGGCCATGGCCGGAGAGGTAACCGATGTGGAAATATGCGCGCTTTCCGGCATGAGCGCGGCTCCGTTCTGTACCGGAACCTTGCATGAACGGCTGCTCCGCGATAGGGTGCCCGGGTTCTGCGATTGGCACCACGCCGGCGGCGTTATCTATCCCGCCGAGTACCGCTCATGGCTTGCAGAACGGTTTCGTACGGGACAGGCGCGGCGGGGTAACGGGAGCATCCGCCTGCCCCGGCAGGGAGCCGTGTTTTATGCGGATCCGTCATTACCCGCGGACGCTCAAGCAATCCGAATGGAGACCGCGGGTTTTGGAGATGATGCGTTTGTGTTTATCGACGGCGTTCCGGCCGGAAGTCTTGACGGCGCGGGCGTATTCATGCTGCCGGTTTCACGGGGAAAGCGGACGGTCCTTGTCGAAGATGATGAAAGCTGCGCTCAAGTTGAGTTTGAAGTCCGGTAACATAGGATGCAAGCAGTATAAGGTATTCAATAGGAGTCTTGATAAAAAAGTGAACGCGGCGTCTAGCGTTCACTATGAAAGCTATGTTTTTTCTGAAAATATCCGGCGCGGGTCTTGATAAAAAGTGAACGCCGGCTTGACAAGCGCCGGCGATAAAAGGTATATGCCCGCTTTAAGAACGCCCGATAGGAGCGCAGGTAAAAAGCGGGCGTACCGTTTGCTCCGGTTGTGGTTGTATATGACCGGATAAAAGCCCCCCGCACGCGCTTGGAATCATACGCCGTACATAATAACCATTATAATACGCGGTCCGGTAAAACGGGCGTATCCTCATTAAAAACCGCGCTCTTTGTACATGCTTTGAACATGGTCAATACATATTCCTCAAAAAACGCCGGCCCCTCTTATTCCGGCATCGGTGGTTTTGTCAAATCTACGCGGGACGCGGTTTTGGAACAGGGAAAAGCGCCGTTTTATCGGAAGCGAATCGCCGGGGCGTAGTCTTTCACTATGGACTCCAGCGCCGTTTTGTTACGTTCCGACAGGGGTCCCAGCGGCAGACGAGCCGGACCCGCGGGAAGCCCGGCCATGCCCAAGGCGGCTTTTATGGGAATGGGGTTTGTTTCGACAAACGCGGCCTTGATGAACGGCAGCAGTTCGTAGTGCAGGTTTCGCGCGGAGGCAAAGTCGCCTTCAAAACAGGTTTTAGCGAGAGCCGCGACTTTCGCGGGCATGAGGTTGGCAATCACCGAAATAACGCCGTCTCCCCCCAGCGCGAGGAGGGGCAGGGTGAGCGCATCGTCTCCGGAAAAGACAAAAAAGTTTTTGCCGTCCGCTTTGCGTTTCCTAGCAAGCGCGATAACGTCCCCAATCTGGTTGATGTCGCCGGAAGACTCCTTTACGCCGATAACGCCCGGAATAAGAGAAAGCCTTTCCATGAGCGGAAGGTCGATATTTTTTCCCGTTCGAGAGGCTATATTGTAGATGATAATGGGAATGGCGCCCTCTTTCGCCACGGTTTCAAAGTGCAGAAAAACGCCCTCATCGTTGGGTTTGTTGTAATAGGGCGTTACCACAAGCGCCGCGTCCGCGCCGAGTTTTCTCGCTCGTTTGGTGTAGGAGACGGCTGATTTTGTAGAATTGGAACCCGCGCCTACGATGAGCGGAACCCTGCCCCGCGCTTCTTTTACTATTATCTTGATGAGTTTTTCTTCTTCATCTTCATTCAGCGTCGGCGTTTCTCCGGTTGTTCCGAGCGGCACGATACCGTTTATGCCTTCTCTGATCTGAAAATCGACCAGCGTACGAAACCCATCGTAATCGACAGCGCCGTTTGCCTTCATCGGGGTAATGAGCGCGGTAAACGCCCCTCTAAAATGCGGTTCTTTACGACTCATATATGCTCCAAGAAATCATCTATTGTGAAAACGCCCCCACATTCTTTACCTATCAGCCATTCCGCACAGCGCACCGCGCCCAGCGCGAAGCCGCCGCGGTTACGCGCGGTATGCTTTATTTCTATTGTATCCGCGGAGGAATCGAACGCCGCTACATGAATTCCCGGTACCGCGCCGATACGCAGACTGGAAAAGTGAAGCTCCTCCGGCAAAGGCGCCCTGTGGTCAAGCGTATCCCATACCGGCGTTTTTTTGCGTTTCATTGCGGCAAGGATCTTCTCCACGAGGATTTTCGCGGTCCCGGACGGGCTTTCTTTTTTTTCATTGTGGTGAATTTCATACCCCCCCGCATCATACTCAGGGAATGAGTCCATCAATGCGGCCGCGCACGATACGATGCGGTAAAAAATATTCACGCCCAGAGAGAAATTCGGCGCATACAAAAGACGTGAGCCGTCCGTTTTTATGATACGCTTCACGTCTTCAAGACGGTCGTACCAGCCCGTCGTACCAATGACCGCGGGAATACGGCGGCGGGAAAGATCCCGTATATTGTCGATACCGGTGTCGGGCTGGGTAAATTCAATAGCCGCATCCGCTTTGGCGAGGTTTTTCGTTGTTTCAAAAGACGCCTCGATCTCCGTCCCCATGAGGGAGCGGCTCTCTTTGACATACGGATCGATAACGGCAGCGATCTCATGTCCTCTCATGATAGCGGTTTCTTCGATCTGTTTGCCCATTTTTCCATATCCAATAAGCGCAAGTTTCATGCACATCTCCTTTTTTGTTTTTTACGCCTTCTTCGAGGCGCGCCGTTTAGGAAAAAAACTCCTTATGAACCCGACGCACCGCTTCCGCTGCTTGAGTGTCGCTCACGATGAAGCTGATATTTACCTTGCTCGCGCCTTGCGACAGCATTTGCGCCTGAATACCGGCCGCCGCGCACACGCTGAACGCCCGGCTCAATATTTCGGAAGAACGCTCCACATCGCCGATGATGGTAACGATTGCTTTGCCGGTTTTTATATTCACCTGCGCTATCTTGAGCAAATCTTCCTGCAGGCGGCTTAAATCGTAATTCGTATCCAGGGTTACCGATATGGAAACCTCGCTGGTGGCGACCATGTCAATGGAAATGCCGTGTTTCGCGAAGGTCGAAAAGACCTGCTCCAGAAAACCCACCTGCCCAACCATACGGGTCGATACGACGTCTACAAGCGTTACATTTTTCCGAGAGGTGATGGCTCTCACCGGCGCGGTTTTCTTAAGCGAAGCGACTATGCGCGTGCCGGGCGCCCGTATATTGTAGGAATTTTTCACTAAAACCGGCGTGCTTGTTTTCACGCAAGGCTGCATACTGCGGGGATGCAGCACCTGCGCCCCGTAATACGCCAATTCCGCGGCTTCCTCGTACGTAATGGCTTCCAGCGGCTTTGCGTTAGGCACAAGCCGCGGATCCGCGGTGAGGATGCCGTCCACATCCTTCCACACCTGCACCTCTTGCGCCTTACATGCGGCAGCAATAACGGTTGCCGTGAGATCGGAGCCGCCGCGCCCCAGGGTCGTGATGGTATTATGCGCGGTTTTAGCAATGAAACCCGTTATCACCGGCAAGACGCCCGCATCGACAAGCGGCCGTATCTTCTGCGGAATCATTTCCCAGCTCTCTTTCAGAAGCCACGCCGCAGTGTAGTTGTCATCAGAGAGAAAACCGGCGTCCCACGCATCCAGAGCCTTTGCACGTACGTCCAGCGTTCTGAAATACGCGGCCGCTATCCGTACCGAGAGCCGTTCTCCAAACGATACAAGATAATCTTTTGTCTTTTTCGTCAGCTCTTTAATCATGGAGATACCCATAATGAGGTCTTGCAGTTCTTTCAGCAGCGGGGTGATTTCGCTTTCAACACGAGTTCCGAGTCCAAGCGCGGCTATGGTTTTAATGTGCAGTTCCTGTATCCCGTCTATTGAACAGGAGCCGGTATTGATTGCCGCATCCGCGGCTTCCAAAAGGCGATCCGTAGTATCCCCCATTGCGGACAACACCAAAACCGGCTTTTGCGAAACGCGCTGTTTCACAATCTCCGCCATAGTACGGATTCTATCCGCATCGGCAACGGAACTGCCGCCGAATTTTATTACTATCATAATGAACGTAGTGTAATGAAAAAGGAAAAAGAATGCAATAGACGAGAGCCGCCCGGCGCTAAAGCGTTTGGCTTCTTGTTTCACGGCTCACCCGGAGGTCTGACCTGCCCGCTCGAAACGAAACGGTATGTGTAATTGTCCCTAACGTGATTGACAAAAATATTATAATCAAAATACATTGAACATGGTAACGATATATACCACGATACGGTGTAAAATCCCGTTTACCTGATTGATGATTGCCATAGCAACTTATAAAGTTCGGCTGCTCTTTGGAAATACAGGCAGTTCTTATCCGTGCAGGCGTTTCTTTATTCTGTCGAACTCACGTTGTTTAATACGATATGAGGTATGCGTACCGCTTTTGATATGGGGGATAATCGCCTTTTTGTGTAATAATGTGTAATAAGAGGCGGTAACATGGATTCTTTACAAGATTCGGTTCCTCTTCCTCATAAGAATCTTGTTCATTAAAAAAATCGCCAATATGTAAAGCATTTCCCATCGCAACGCCCTTATATTATAACAGGAGGCTATATGAATAATCTTAATTCTATTTTGATTGAAGGAAACTTGGTACGAGATCCGCTGCTTAAATCTACCGCAAAAGGAACGTCCGTGTGTACTTTCAGCCTTGCATCCAACCGCTTTTATAAGCAGGACAACATACTGGAGAAAGAGGTCAGTTTTTTTGATGTTGAATCATGGTCAAAACTCGCGGAAAGTTGTTATAATCTTGGACGCAAAGGCAGGGGAGTCCGGGTTGTGGGAAGACTCAAGCAGGATCGCTGGAACGGTCCGGATGGAAAAGTTCATTCTAAAGTAAGCATTGTTGCAGAACACGTTGAATTCCGTCCCGAGTTCAAGAAAGCGGAAGAACTGGAAGGAATAAGCGCCGGTACAAGTTTAACGGATGCCGCGTTGGAACATACCGTTGCCGGCGGTCAAGCAAATCATGAAAAATATGCGGAGGTACCGTTTTAGATGTGAGTAAACAAGATTCGGGAACGGCGGTTGCCGCAACATATTTTTCTGCTGCGTTAGCCGCCCGCGTGGACGCGGGCGGATTTTCTATCATTTCATTAGTATTGCGCTTCCACATATATCCGGTAACGGGAAAAAAGTTATTCCTTCTTCCTCACAGTATTTCTTTACAGCCGCTTTTGTTCCCGTATAAAGAATTCCATTATAGTCATGAACGAAAATATACCCGCCTTTTACAAGGCGCGGGTAAAAATACTTTAATCCATTATAAATCGGTTCATATAAATCAACATCAATGCTCACAAATACGAATGTATCTTCTATGCCGGCAGCGGTTTCAGGAAAATATCCCTTCCTGATGATACAATTTTCACGAAACTTCATTTTTTGCAGGACAATTTCTTCGTTTGTTTTTGAAAAATCATGC
>JAITAN010000184.1 GCA_031284105.1 Treponema sp.
GGAAACACTGATTAAATCTGAAAAGATGAAGCAGAAGGAGAAACGGGAGGGATAGAGAGAGCAAAAGTCCTGTTATATGGCGAAAAACAGCCGGTTATGGGAGCATGTTGTCCGCTAAAACACCCTCAAAGCCACTCTCCGGTAATTAATCGGCGTTGCCCTAGGTCTGTGCGCCCTCGTGGCAACATATGGGATGACATTATACATAAATAACGGCATTGATATGGCATTTTACTTTAATGAGTCGCTCTTTTTTACGAGGTCTGACCTGCATTTTTTGAGGTCTGACCTGCCGACGGAATAATCGCCGCCGCCGATGGTGAGAGGGTGTTTGTGGAAACCGCTCTATTGACTTAACTCCACCATATTGTCATACTTGCTGTAGAAAACTTGTTATAGCTACCTATAGCTTGTATCAGCGGTACAGCCGCAGGATGTTGCAAGGAGTATGATAAAGAAGAATGGCAAAGAAAGGAAGCATTGAGATCGAACGGGAATTATGTAAGGGTTGTTACCTATGTGTTCGTTCATGCCCGGTAAAGGCGCTTGAAGCGGACCGGATACCGAATGCGTCAGGGGTATATCCGGTCGGCGCGGTTCATACGGAAACATGTATCGCGTGCGGAAATTGCTATGCGGTATGTCCAGACGTATGTATAACCGTATACGAGGATGCCGTATGAGCGGTACGAGCGACAAAGTTTTGATGAAGGGCAACGATGCCATCGCGGAGGCCGCCATTCGGGCCGGATGCCGTGCGTATTTCGGGTACCCCATCACGCCGCAGAATGAGCTAATCGCGTATATGGCAAAAAATATGCTTGATAAAGGCAGGGTGTTCATACAGGCTGAAAGTGAAACGGCTGCGGTCAACATGGTGTACGGCGCGTCCGCTGCCGGAGCGCGGGCTATGACATCCTCTTCAAGTCCGGGTATAAGCCTTAAACAAGAAGGCATCTCTTATGCGGCCGGCGCGGATATTCCGATGGTAGTGGTGAATGTGGTGCGCGGCGGTCCGGGGCTTGGGGCAATCGCTCCGGCTCAGTCAGACTATTTTCAGGCGACGCGCGGCGGCGGCCACGGGGACTACTACTGCATCGTGCTTGCGCCGAAAAGCGTACAGGAATGTGCCGACCTGACCTACCTCGCCTTTGATTTAGCGGATGAGTGGCGTATGCCGGTGATCGTGCTTGCGGACGGCATGATTGGGCAGATGATGGAAGGAATTACCCTCCCGCCTGAACGGCATCCTGATGATTTGCCGAAACGGGACTGGAGCGCCGGACATCTCGCGGAACGGGGACGGAAAGAAGCGCGGCACATCACCTCTCTTGATCTGATCCCCGAAAACCTTGAAGCAAAGACGAAGGCTCGTTTTGAGCGGTATGAGCGGATCAAGGAAAAGGAGGTCCGGTTTGAGGCTGCCGGCACGGAAGGCGCGGATATTATCCTTGCGGCCTACGGCACGTCCGCACGCGTTGCGCTCGGCGCAAAAAAACTCGCGGAAAAAGCGGGCGTTAAGGTAGGACTATTCAGACCAATCACCTTGTGGCCATTTCCTTACAAGCGGCTTGCATCCATAGCCGAATCGGGCGCGCCTATTCTGACCATAGAAATGAGCATGGGGCAGCTCGTAGAAGACGTGAAACTCTCTTTGCTTGAGCGCGCTCCGCATACGCCGCAAAGCGCGGTGCACCTTTTGGGACATTCCGGCGGCGTTATCCCGACTGAAGAGGAAGTGTTTGAACGGATACACACGATAGTGAAAGGAAACGAACAATGAAACCGGTATATAAACATCCCGAAAGCCTTTACCCTGTACAGACGAAGTACTGCGCGGGCTGCGCTCATGGGGTTATCACGCGGATCATCTGCGAACTCATTGACGAAATGGGTGCGCGCGGCAAAACGGTTATTACCAATCCGGTGGGATGCGCCATCTGGGCGGATCTGTATTTCGACACGGATACGGTGCAGCCGCCCCACGGCAGGACGCCGGCCGCGGCCACGGGCATTAAGCGGGTATTGCCGGATCACCTGGTCATCTGCTACCAAGGGGATGGCGACATGGCCGCCATCGGTACCGCGGAGATGGTGCACGCGGCGAACCGAGGCGAAAAGTTTACCACCATCTTTGTCAACAACGCTATCTACGGCATGACCGGCGGGCAGATGGCGCCCACAACGCTGGTGGGGCAGAAAGCCTCCACCGCGCCCTATGGACGCGATCCGGTTGCGGCGGGCATGGGCTACCCTATCCGCGTATGCGAACTTCTTGCGACTCTTGAGGGAACCCGCTACGCCGCACGCGGCGCGGTAAACAACGCGGGAAACGTACGCAAGACCAAGCGGTACATCAAAAAAGCGCTGGAAGCCCAAATGCGGGGCATCGGTTTTACCATGGTGGAAATTCTCTCTCAATGTCCTACAAACTGGGGTATGAATCCGGTACAATCGCTCGAATGGCTTGAAAGGGAGATGATCCCCGTATTTCCCCTCGGCGAAATAAAGAACGCGCTGGACTCGGACGCGGCATATACGGCGGCAAAAGGAGGCGCGCAATGACCGAAAAATCGTTTTTCGCGGGTTTCGGCGGGCAGGGCATCATCTCTCTGGGGCAAATCTGGGTGTACTGCGCCATGAAAGAGGGCAAAAATGTTACGTTCTTCCCATTTTACGGGGCTGAGAAACGCGGCGGCATCGCCCGCGCAAGCGTCATCATCTCGGATGAGGAAATCGCAAGTCCGCTTGTTACCGCGCCGGACTCGGTGTTGGTGATGAACGGCGATTCGCTTCCCTTGTGCGAGAAAGCCCTGAAACGGGGCGGCGTCATGCTTATCAACTCATCGCTGGTGAAGGAAACGCCGGCGCGCGCCGACATTACGGTACTGCGGGTAGAGGCGACCGGTATTGCGGAAAAGATCGGCGGCGCCAAAGCCGCAAACATGGTGGCATTGGGCGCAATGGCGAAACTCACCTCGGCTTTGCGCCTCATTGAGATCGAGACTATTCTGAAAGAGTTCTTCCCGCCGGATAAACACCCGTTTGTACCGGTGAATGTGAAGGCAATCAACGCCGGCTTCAACGCGGTATAAGCGCGCGGGCCGCGCCGCGACCGCAACGTTTCATCATGCGCCGCGGTTTTTGTCCGTTCCGGCTTGGGTAAACGCGGCCTGATATTGAAGGTGCGCCGTTCATGTGTTTCAATCCACGCGATCAGTCGGGTTTCCTGCCCTCGCCGCAGAGCGGCGGGGATTTTTTACCTCAAATATACCTTAAAAGAAAACCGCACGCACGCGGTCAGCCGCTCTGACTGCACGCGGTCAGGCCAAAGATCTCTTCCCGCCGGATAAACACCCGTTTGTACCGGTGAATGTGGAGGCAATCAACGCCGGCTTCAACGCGGTATAAGCGCGCGGCCCGCGCCGCGGCCGCA
>JAITAN010000188.1 GCA_031284105.1 Treponema sp.
CGGCGGCTGAAGGGATTTCGAGGGATTTGCACCCGCTATGACAAACTTGCCCGTATCTTTTCCGCTTTTATCTATCTCGCTTGTATTTGTATTGCTTTGCGTTGTGTGAACACGAACTAGAGAATTGAGGGTAAGTCGAGTGGGTATCACGCGCGGCTTGTTGTGAAGCACACCGGGGACAATACAGGAGTACGAGGGTTGGTGGACGTTGCTTCAGAAGTTTCGTGTGGCAGCAAAGAATTTTGAAAGATGCTATCGGTACGGCGTCCGCAGGTTAGCCAGAGTATGAGTCGGAAAGGGAACTGTTGGGACAACGCTTGTGTGGAGAGTTTTTTCAAGACATTAAAAGGGGAAGTGGATAAGGTGGAAGAGAGACACCCGAAAGAGGAGGTGAGGATAGAGGTATTTGAGTACATAGAACTATATTATAATAAGCGCCATAGGCATTCGACGCTCGGATATGCTATACCGATGGCGGTAACACATTGTAACGCAGCCTAACCTACTGTCCATCACATCGGGGGAATTCCACTTCACGTCTCTCTTGTATTTTAAGCCGGTACGGTATATACTATAATTTCTGTACCGATAACTACTATGCGGGGAGCAACGTTCTTTTCGCGCGGTAGTTTATTCAGGAAGAAATGAAGGAGATAAGTATGAAAGCACTGATCAGTACCTACAACAAAGACGGAATCATGGAATTGGCAGCGTTCCTGCATGAAACAGGTTGGGAGATTCTCTCCACAGACGGTACCGCGCGGTATTTGAAGGAACACAATGTGCCGGTAACCGATGTATCGCAGGTAACGGGATTCCCGGAATGCCTTAACGGCAGGGTAAAAACCTTGCATCCCGCGATTCATGCGGCTCTCTTGGCAAGGCGGGATGATCCGGCGCATATAGAAACGCTTACAAAGCGGGGCTTTTCGCCTATAGACCTTGTATGCGTGAATCTGTACCCTTTCTTTGAAAAGATACAAGACGAGTTGAGTCTTGACGAAACGGTTGAGTTTATCGATATAGGCGGACCCGCTCTGGTGCGTTCAGCCGCGAAAAACTTCAAAGACGTACTTGCGCTTACCGATCCCGCGGATTATGCGGAGGTAATCGCCGGTTTGAAAGCGGGCGCCGTGTCGTTTGAGACACGAAAAAGACTCGCGGGTAAAGCTTTGGCTCTTACTTCCGCATATGATGCGGCAATTTCCCATTTCCTTTTGGAAGAAGAGTACCCCCTGTACTACCCGATCTCCATCAAGAAAGCCCAGCATTTGCGTTACGGGGAAAATAGCCATCAGTCCGCTTCGCTCTACTTCCATACAGATAAAGGCGGTGCCATCGCGTCCATGACCCAGCTTCACGGCAAGGAATTGAGCTACAATAATATACGCGATCTCGATATTGCGTGGAAAGCGGCTTGTTCTTTTGGGCTTGGCCGGGAAAAGCCGTTTTACCGTGACGATATGGAGCGGCTTTTACCGGATACACCGCGGCTGCCGCGCGTGTGCTGCGTCGCGGTAAAACACAACACGCCCTGCGGCATAAGTCTGGGCGATACGCTTGCCGAAGCCTATGAAAAAACCTACATCTGCGATCCCGTATCCATTTTCGGCGGTATTGTCGCGTGCAATGTGAACATAGACACGGAGACTGCGAAGAAACTCAATGAACTGTTTTTAGAAATTGTTGTCGCGCCGGATTTCGATGAAGAGGCGCTGATAATCTTGAAACAGAAGAAAAATATCCGCATTATGAAAGCTCCGTTAGCGCCGAGGCAGAAACAGGAGTACCTTTCCGTTGACGGCGGAATTCTGGTACAAAGCACGGATCAGCGCCTGATGGAAACATGGAACATTGTTACCAAGATCAAGCCTGAAGAAAGAGATATACGCGACATGATTTTCGGTATGCAAGCCGTTGCCTATGTAAAATCCAACGCTATTCTTATCGTAAAAAATCTCGCGGCTGTCGGCATGAGCGCGGGTGAAACAAACCGCATTTGGGCTGCCGAAATGGCGTTAAGCCGCAGCGTCCGCGTGATAGAAACCGTCTATGCGCGGAGACAAGACTGCGGTGATCCGGCGCGGGTGCTTGTATCAGACGCATATTTCCCATTCCCGGACGTAGTAGAAGCCGCGGCCGCCGCGGGAATCAAGGCTATTGTTCAGCCCGGAGGATCCGTCAAAGACGCTCTTTCCATTGAGGCTGCCGATAACTTTGGCATCGCAATGGTTTTTACCGGAACACGGCATTTTAAGCATTAAAAACGGGGAACAAGTGAATAGCAACGCGTTAAGCGATTTCGGTATTGTAATGCCGGACATTCTCCTTCCCGCTTCTTCTATTGACAGGAAGAAATGGGCTGTTATCGCCTGCGATCAGTTTACGCAGGATATGGAGTACTGGGAAAGGGTCGGCAGATTTGTGGGGGATGCCCCTTCGACGCTTCACCTTGTTTTTCCAGAGATATACCTTGAAAAAGCCGGCGTACAGGAGCGTATTACACGGATTCATCGCACCATGCGATCCTATCTCGAACAGGATATTTTCGCGCCGCCTCTGGAGACGTTTGTCTATGTGGAACGGGAAACACCGAACCGCGTCCGCAGAGGGCTTGTGGCGTCCATCGATCTTGAGCGGTACGACTGGAGCGGCAGCGCCCTCATCAGAGCAACCGAAGGCACGGTGCCGGAACGTCTGCCGCCGCGCATGGACGTTCGGCGCAACGCTCCGCTTGAAAGCCCTCATGTGTTGCTGCTCATCAACGACAGGACGGATGCCCTGTTACCGGCGCTAGGTAGGCGGGCGAAAGCCGCGGCCCCTCTCTACCGTACCGAGCTTATGATGGATTCCGGGGCTGTTACGGGCTGGGCTGTCAATAAAGCGGAAGACGTTTCATTGCTCGTGCAGAACCTCGAATCCCTTGCGCGGGAAGGAACGCGGGCTGACGGAAACGGTGGAACGCCCTTTCTGTTTGCCGTTGGAGACGGCAACCATTCCCTCGCGGCAGCAAAATCCGTGTGGAACGAGTACAAAGCGTCTCATGCCGGAACATGCGGCGGTGAGCGCTTATCGCAGCATCCGTCCCGGTACGCGCTGGTCGAAATTGAAAACCTTTACGATCCGGGCGTCCATTTTGAGCCGATTCACCGCGTATTGTCTGGGGAGCAGGTAGGCAATCTGTTGAAAACGCTTTCCGCTCTGCCTGATTTTGCGGCTACGCGTGTTGACGACATGAAAGAACTTTCCATGCTGGTTGCGGCATTTTCTGAAAAGAATCGCTTGGGGCTTGTACTTGACAACGGTTTGTATATGATCGAATTCGCTAACCGCGGACTTGCGGTTGTCCTGGTCCAGCCATTGTTGGACGGCTTTGTTAAAGAAACTGGAGCGTCCATAGACTACGTCCATGACGAAGACGCGGTTTTCCGCGTTACACGCCGCGATGCGTATCATCCCGCACCGCACTGCGCAGGATTGCTCCTGCCGCCCGTCCAAAAGAGGGGACTCTTTGAAACCATTTCCCAATTCGGTTCTCTCCCGCGGAAAAGCTTCTCCATGGGCGGCTCCTTGGAAAAACGCTTTTATTTTGAATGTAGGAAAATAGAGCCGTAAGCAATCACGAAAGAGGGGCGAGAGATAACGTATCATAATTATGCTCTGACGTATAACTCGTCAAAGAGACCTATTGAGCAGCCCTTCGCGGTATACGTGAGGGACTAATAAGG
>JAITAN010000234.1 GCA_031284105.1 Treponema sp.
CAAGGGCAAAGCCGGAAGCAGCACAACATGAACTGAAACAGGCTTCCTATTGAGGCAGGATTTTTCCCTGTTGAGGAAAAAAGTTTCCTACCGGAGGAAAAAGTTTTTCCCGCGGAGGAAAAAAGTTTCCCTCTTGAGGAAAAAAGTTCCCTACCGGAGGAGAAAAGTTCCCCTCTTGAGGAAAAAGTTTTCCCTCTTGAGGAAAAAAGCTCCCTTCATTCGGTATCGCTCTTTTGCACGGCAAAGTCAATGCCGGATGGGACTAATGCCTTCACACCGGCCGGGTGCGCAGCTCCTCTGCATTAGAGGGGCTGCGCACCCTCTAGTACAGAAAGATTGCCCGCTTCTTATTGGTAAAAAATTTTTCCCAAAACTTGGCTTGAAGAAAAGAGGGGAAAAGAGAGGAAAAGAGAGAGGAAAATTGAGGGGGAATTTGGGAAAACTCATTTCGAGGGATTTTCCGGCTTTTGCCGGCCGCGTCAATCGGAAGGCATGGCAGCACAAACCTCCCGATTGGCCGCGGCTTTGAGCGCGCGTCTCAGAAACTATACGTCAATGCGAGTCTTACAAAACGGTTATCGTAGTATTGCCCTAACTCTCCCGTGTCCTCGCCGCAGAAAATACCAACCGAACCCTCTATGCTCACCGCGTCCCTTGTCCACGCGAGCGCGGGTAGTATCAAGAAGTCCTTGTCCTCTATGCCCCACAGAACCGCGGCGCGTACTTCCAGTTCATCTCGGAGGAATTTCTTTGAAAGAACCCCCGTCAGCCGCGTGGAAGTACCGTCGCTTCCCGCTTCAATATCCAGCGGGGATGTGATCTTGTCATGCAAAAGCGTTATTGTCTCGTTTACCTGAAGGTTGAGGTTGATGCCCCACGCCAGATCGCGGTCAAAGCCGAAAGACCACGCAAGGTGCGGGTTGTATACCGTACCGTCATCGCCGCCAAGATCGTCCGTTATGTTCGCGGCGAATTCCGCGCGGACATTAAACCCGAACAAAACCTGGGCCCAGTCAACGCCGATCTGGTGGTAGGGGTTGTACAGCATCTCTATACTTGACGGAAGTGCCGGCGATTGCGGCGTAAACCGTATGCTCGCCGCGGGCCTTGGCAGCCGCCCGTAATAGTACTGCGCGCCGATGTCGGACGATCCGAGCGTCGTGGTAAACCGCGCGCCCGCCTGCGCGTAGTTGAGCGTTGAGGCGTCGGGGAGTGTCAATCCCGGCGGCGAGCCGTTTTTCAATAGGGCCTGCACCTGTACTATTTGCGCCGGCGCCCAGCGCCCATCCATCGCAAAACGATGCCCTTCAAATGCGGGAACAAACACGCCTTCCAGCTTTGAAAACCGCCCGAAACGCGCGGCCGCATGAACAAGGGGGCGGGCGATTTTCATAGCCATTACATCGCTTACATCGGTTATTTCCGTGTTATCAAGCGGATTTATCACGTCAAGGGGTCCGAAACTGTCCGCTTTTCCCCATGTGAGTTTACGCAGCCCGCCTTCAATTTCAAAAATGCCGATATAGGCGCGGAGGTACGCCTCATCAAATGCGAACTGCGGAGAGGCAGAGGACAATTTCAAATTGATAACGGCATCGCCGAACGCGTTGCCCGCGGAAAAATTAAGCGCGCCGGAAAAAACATCGCCAAGCCGCGCCGTGTGCGGCCCATCGGAAAAGTCCTTCATATACCCTAACAATGAAGCGGAAACTTCGCCGCTTATGGTAACGCCCGATGACTTTTCGCCGCTTGGCTCCTCCGCGGCGTCTTCATCGCCGAAACCAAACCCGAAGTCCTGAGCCGCAAGGGGAACCGCGGCAGACAAACACGCAATAAGCCATACGAGGAAACGCCGGTTCATCTTGTCCTTCCTGTTTCAAGATACGCTGTAGTAAAGACGGATTCGGGTATCGGATCATCATACCTGATAATGTCCATATAAATGGTGGTGGACGTACCGGCCGCTATGGTGGAAATCTTCATTTGCAAGGGCGTAAGCCGTCCCTGTACGTCCTTGAAATTCGTCATGTCCATCACTTTGACCAAAGCGCCGCGCCGGTCATACCGTTCGCTTTTGTATATAAGCGCATTGTTTTTATCAACCCACACGATTGTTTTGGAATACTGGTACGAACCGTCTTTAGGGATGGACTGAATAACGTAACACGCGGCCCCGTTTAACGCTTCCTCACGCAAAAGCGTATGGGAGTCGAGGTTGACGTCTCTATCCGTAGACGATATGTCATCATACGAAAAATCCGTTCCCATAAAACTGCCGCCGCTTTCGGAAGCGGCTATCCGCCGGATTTTTCCAAGACTCGGCAGGTATATCCAGCGGTCCGAGCCGCCGGATGCGGTATCCATGGTCAAAAACCGCGTTCCCGCCACATTTGCCGGCCGCTGGAACACAATGACCGTACGGGCGTTTCCCCGCGCGTCGTCTTTAGAATACTGGTCAATGATCCGTTCCGTAGTCGATCCGTTCTTGGCCGTAATCACCATACGGGAACGGGTGGACATCGTATCCGCCTGAATACGGTCCTTCGCCGCCTGCATAATGGACGCCGCGTCTTGGGCGTTCACTGAAAAAACGCCCGCCGCCAACGATACAATAAACAAGGTAATTTTTTTCATTCTTTTCATTTTCTCTCTCCCTTTTCTCCTTACTCCAATATAAATACAAAGCGGCAGACGCCGGGCGCAACGCGCCGGCGCATGGCTTTTATTCCTGAGTTAGCCTTTTCCAGTACCGGCTCCCGCCTACACCGAGTCCTATTTCTCCGCGTACCTCTAATGCTTCCGCGGGATGATAGGTGATTTTACATTTATAAACGGTTCCGTCCGCCGGATTGATAACATAGCCGTTATTCCACCGCGCCGGAGATTCGCTGCGTAAGCCGAAAATCCACGGGGTTCCAAGAACCGGCAGTTGGTATACCTTTCCGGCTATGGGAAAATCACGGTAACCCTCTTTGCAGTTGACCGCTTTATCATAAACGGTCAAACCCGCGCCTGAAACTAATGTTCCGTATAATATACCATTGTTTTGATAAAATTCCCAGACGGCTTGCGCTTCGCCGCCTTTCTCCGGCGGAGCGGCCCAAAAGCCTTCGGCCGGATCCGCGGCAAAACACAATCCCGCGACCGACAGGGCCGTTACCGCTAGTATCATCCGTTTCATGGCGTTCCTCCATAAATGAATTTTGGTTTGATAGTTGTGAGCAGGACCGGAATAACCGTAAGACTTACAACCGCGGTTATGATCATGCTTAACGCGATAAGCGCGCCGAGTTGTGAGAGTATCCTGAATTGTGAGAAGGAAAGTACGCCGAGACCCGCGCCCACGGATACCGCGTTGATGAGGATCGCTTTACCGGAGCCGATAAACGTCCGGCGCAGGAAGCCATCGCCGGACGCGCGGTTTGCGGACATAGCGTCCGCCTGATATTCCCGCTTGAAAAAGTCGATGAAATGAATGGTGTAATCAATGCCGATACCCACGGCGAGGCTTGCGATGATCGCGGTTCCGATATTGAGCTTTATGTTCAAAAAGCCCATGACCGCAAAATTGCCCAGTATCGCAATCGTAAGAGGAACCGCGGCAATGAAACCCGCCGCCATTGAGCGGTTGGACAGCGCGACAATGATAAACACCATGAGCACTGAAATAACGATTGAGATGATCTGGGCGTTTACAATGAGATCGGTTACCGCTCCTTCCTGTATTGCGCTGCCGCCAATCAGCACGCGCACGCTTTTTGGGAAATTTACCGCGATATAGTTTTTAATAGCGGCAACCACGGCTTTCGTGTCATTGTTTCCCGTTGTACGGAGTTGTATCATGGTTTTTATGGCCGTGGGTTCAAGCGGATCATTTGAATAGTCAAGGTTGCCGCCGCCCGCGAGCAGCACCAAATAATTTGAAATAATGGCCTGCAATTCTTCCTGAGTGTTCTTTCCGTACCGCGCGGGTTCCGCGGGAATTTCGTAATATGAAACACCGTTGTAATTGATAAGCCGCTGGAGTTCCCGTACAAGCTCCGCGCCGTTTATGGAGGGCGATTTTCCGGCCGCGGTATCGAGCAAGGCTATAATATCGGCGGCCGTGTACCGGCTCATTTCGGCGCGCGCTTCTTCTCCCGCGCGGCCCGCCGCCGGTAAGCCCTCATCGCCGCTAGACCCGCCTCCGCCTTCGCCCTCATCGCCGAACCCGAAGCCCGCGCGGCCCGCCGCCGGTAAGCCCTCATCGCCGAACCCGAAGCCCGCGCCGCTAGAACCGCCCTCGGCGGCGGCGGAGGAGGAGGAGGCCGTTAAACCTTCGGGGCTTTCATCAATGTTAAATAACTGGTTGATGCGCTTTATGACATCCGTGAATCCCACAACCTTGCCTACTTCGGGAACCCGTTCCGTAAGATAGGCGGAAAGCCCGTCAACCGCGCGCAATACCTGCGGATCAAGCAGGGTCTCGGTTGCGTCCGCTTCCACGACAACGCTCAAATCACGGGAACCGCCGAAATACTGCCGAATGAACCGGTCCGATCTGCTGATGTCCGTCTCATTTTGAAAAAACTCAATGACGCTATTATCTACAATAACTCTTGAAAGCCCGTATAGTGAAACGAGTATCGTTAAAGACGTACCGATCAATACCGCGATACGTTTGCGGGCAATGGAAACAAAAATGTTTCCTATTGTTCTATTCACCGCGTCGGACGTGCCGGTTCCGCCATGCCCCGCGCCTTCGGCCGCGCCGATTTCGGCGGCGCCGATTTCGGCCGCGCCGATGCCCGCGGCTTTTTTCTTTTTTGTCCGTTCTTTCAAGACGCGGGGTCCCCGGATAAGCAAGAGCGAGGGAATAAGCGTTACCGCTACTATAAACGAAAACAGTACGCCGAAACTGGCAAAGAAACCGAATTCCCGCATGGGGATGATGGAAGTAAAACAGAACGAGACAAAACCGGCAAAGGTGGTGAGGGCCGCGAGAAACACCGGTTTTATCAGTTTCCGCATCAGGGCAAATATGAGCGCGCGGTGTTCTTCGGGACCAAACGGCCGGTTGCGGGCGTCTTCCATATAATGCGTTACCACATGAATACCGTACGCGCTGCCCACGGACACGAGGATTACCGGTAAAATGGTGGAAAGAATGGAAAGTTTTATGCCGAAGAGCGGCATTGCGCCGATTGTCCACACGACCGCGGCGATTGCCGTAAGCAGGGGCAGCGCAACAAAGGTAAAACGCCTGAAGGAGAAAAAAAGCACGCCCAAAACCACCAGTACCACAAGCGGGATAAGGATGACAATATCGGTTCCTATGGCTTCATTGATGGTTGCGCTGATGACCGGCTGTCCGGTTACATACACGAGGGCAAGGCCCGCGAACATTTCTTTTGCGGTCTCGCGTATTTTTATAAGGCTTGCGGTTACTTCGGGAAGCCCCGAATCTTCGGTTTTGACGTCGAGGTTGACGACTATCTGGGTTGCCGAAAGATCGTCTGAAACGAGCGCGCCGCGGAACAAATCCCACGATGCGATCCGCCGTTTAAGCTCCGCGATTTCACCCGTTGTTCCCGTAAAATCTTCCGGCACCAAATCCGTAACGATGATGCTCTCATTATCGCCGGTTATGTACCGGGTTGACATGATCGAATTGACGGTTTTGACGAAGGGGATGTCCTCTGCCGCGCGGGCGTATTCCCGCACCTGCTCCAGAAACGCCGCGTCAAACACCGTACCGTATTGCCGTTCCAGCCCTACGAGGATCATCACCGAAGGCCCGAATGTATCGTCAATGTATTCCGAAATGACGCGGGCTTCGTTCCCCTTGGGGATAAACCGCATATTGTTGTTATCCAGCTCCGCTCTCGTAAGCTGTACGGCAAAGAATAGCGTTACCGCGGCGACAACCGCGGCTATAATGGCCGGATGTTTGTAAAACTTCTCCATAGGATCCTCACGTCTCCTTGATTTTCCAATAAAGAATACTTACAATACATAAAAAAGACAATGACAAGTTAGCTATTATATGTAGTGAATTGAACATTACCGCATATTTTGTTCGATTCGCCGCGTATTCAGGAAAAAAAACGGGGAAACGGGGGCGGTTCGGTGAATAAAGAAAATAGGGAAAACAGGGTCGTAAGAGAAAACCGCAGGACGAAGTATACTAAGAAAGTACTGCGGGACAGTCTCATCGAGCTTATGAAAGAACGCTCTATTCTGCGTATTACCATTAAAGATATATGCGGGCGCGCGGACATAAGCCGTTCAACATTTTACGCGCATTACAACGATCAGTTCGATCTGCTCAAGCAAATAGAGGAAGAGACCACCGTCTACTGTGAAGATATGCTGAAGGAATACGACAAAAAACGCAGCAAGGCCGAGACGGTTCAGATGATTGAAAAGATATTGCGCTACATAGCTTCCAACAGCAACTCGGTACAGATGCTGTTAAGCGAGAACGGCGACATTACGTTTCAAGAACGGTTTATCCGCCGGTTTATCCATCAGCAGCACGTAATGAACTATTTTAACGACAAAGTAGAGGACAGCGATGAAGTCAAGGAGTATTATTCCGTGTTCGTCATACACGGCGCGATTGCCGCTATACAGCACTGGCTAAAAAACAACATGAACATTTCTATTTATGACCTGACGAAACTCTTGATCGGTATAATGTAAGGCGCGCGTACACCCGCGAACCGCGCCGAAAGCTCCCCCATTGCCGCTTTTTTCCGCCGCAGAATCAGTTGATT
>JAITAN010000018.1 GCA_031284105.1 Treponema sp.
CCAATGTCTAAAGACGCAGCGCCGCCGTCTAAAGACGCAGCCTCATTGTCTAAAGACGCAGCCTCATTGTCTACAGACGCAGCACCGTTGTCTAAAGACGCAGCACCATTGTCTAAAGACGGCGCGCCAATGTCTAAAGACGGCACGCCGTTGTCTAAAGACAATGGGTCTATATGTATGAGAAAAGAAATAAAATGTAGTTTATTTGATGCTATCGGACGGAACGGGGGGGGGGGGGGGCAAACCGGGCGCCCCACGGGGCATTAATACGCCCGTACGGGGAATACACGAAAATTAGACAATACACGCCGTTCATTATGGAGACGGCTTTGAAACACGATTTTGCCCTGTTCATGCGAAATACTCTATCACGGAACGTAAAAGTTGTCAAGCGTTAATTGTTGGTTTTTTTCATTATTTTTCCCTGTTTTCACCGGTGCGGTGCGGGTCAAGCGACGCATAGCGCGTATTCGCCTGTTGGTTTATCCGTTGATTCAAACGTACGCTTTCTTGAACCGGAACCGGAAGAAGCCATACGTGTAAAAGCAGGTGAAAAGAGGACCGGTTCCTCGATGTTTAGGCGCGCTATGTGCAGATGCTATTTACCGGTTGGCTCGGCGCGGCGGCGGGGCACAGTGAGGGCAGGTCTGACCTGTTTCTGGTAAGGCTTGCTTTCTAGATAGGTCTGACCTGCGTCAGGGTAGGGATGAGGGATGAGGGAGGGCAGGTCAAGGTCAGACCTGCTTTCAGGTAGGGCTTGCTTTCAGGGTAAGTATGAGGGAGGGCAGGTCTGATGAAGGGCAGGTCTGACCTGTTTTCAGGGTAGGTCGAGGGAGAGCGGGTCTGACCTGTTTTCAGGGTAGAGCTGAGGGAGGGCAGGTCTGACCCGTTTCTAGGTAGGGATGAGAGAGGGCAGGTCTGACCTGCCTTCAGGATTGGGGGGTAGGGCGACCTGCCTTCAGGATTGGGGGGTAGGGCGCAACGCAGTGCGCCCGCAGGGGGGCGCGGCAATGGGGCGGCTATGCGCGGCCTAATGCTTGGAAACAGCGCCCCCCTTTTATGAATAACCTGCCCGGTAGGTTCGTTCAACGTTGAACGGTTCCCAGCAGATTTTCCCAGCGCGCCTGAATGGTTCGCGCGGTTTCCTCAGGGATTTGTCCGTTCTCAAACATCGCGATAAGCGCGTCCCGTACAACATCATCGAGCATATTGACGTGCGGGACGCCGATAAACTCCTGTACCTGATCGCTGCTCTCATACATATCGCAGACTTTTGTATAAAAAGCGTTGTTCTTGAGAGACGCCGGCGTGTTTCCGTTTCCGGGCAAAATATGCGCGGCCCCGGCAAGGCGGGGACTGTGTCCGGCAAGATAGGTGATAAACGCCCGCGCTTCATTTTTATATAAACTGCCGCTTCTGACGCCCGCATACGCGTTTCTTACGCCGAAAACCGGATGGATGCCTGAGAAATCATCGGGATAGGGAACGGTACTCACGCCGAAACTGGTGTCGCCCAGCCTTTGGCGTATGCTCTCAATATCCTCTACGGAAGCAATCATCATGCCCGCTTTGCCGCTGATGAATTCATTGAATTTCTGCTTCTTCGTTTTTGTAGAGATATTGGGCGTGATAACGCCGTCCTTATGAAGCGTGTTAATAAAGTTAAGCGTCTTTACCACGATCTCATTATTAAACACGGGGCCGCTCCCGTTGCCGGATCGTTCCAGCATAACCGCGCCCGCGGCCCATATCCACGGGTATATTTCAGGATAACCGTCCGATTCTAAAGAAAGCGTCCAGCCATAGCGCCCGGGGCTGCTTAAAACCTCCGCATATTTTTTGAATTCCGTCCAGTTCTTCGGCGGACGTTCAAACCCTACGGCTCTTAACACATCAATATTGTAAAAGAGAAGCTCAATGCTTGCGGTAAGCGGGACTGCCCATTCGTTAGCCGGATTATCTTCTGTTGTTTGTATGTACTCCGTGAGCGGTTCAAGTTTGTTGTCTCGGATCATTTCGGATAGCCAGCGGGGATCGAATATGAATATATCGGACGATGCGAAATTCTTTAGTTTTTTATCCGCGTTCTCTTCAGGAAAAGGAGAAAGGAGCATATCCTGCATATCGGTATATGAATAATCACGGAATTCAATAAAAATATCGGGATTCTGTTTTTGAAACTCTTCGGCAAATGTATAAAAAATATTTTTCACCGCATCGTCTTGCCAGAAATGAGCCACAACAAGCCTGTCATGCGCGGGCGCCATCATTTCCTGCACAATATCAGGTTTGAATTTGACAAAAACGGTGAGTACCACACACATACTAACCGCGGCGATCAGGAGTATGTCAAATATTTTTAGTTTTACTTTTTTCAAAAACAGCCCCTTTGCAGGATTTCCGTTGCTATGTTCTCCGCGGTTTTATGCTCTGCCGGTAGCGTGAAATCCGCAAGCTCGCCATACGCGCGATTCCTCCGCTCATGCAAAAGCCGATGGGTTTCTTCCGGGTCATCCGTCTGAAGAAAGGGCGGCAATGCCCCGTCCGCTTCGGCCTGCCGGCGGATGCGCTCCCATGCGGCGCGCGCCGAAACTTCAAGGAACAGCGCTACAACGGATTTCTCCGTATGTTGGGATCGTCTCAGCGCTTCGATATATGAAACCGCATCCCCATTGTCTATAATGCCGCCGCCTGCCGAGACAACCGCGTATTTCTTACCGGCAGCCGCCGGTACCGCGCCTATTGCGGCGCGCGGGTTTTGCGGTTCACCCAGCGAGAGGCGCAGGGCTTCGGCTTCGGCTTTCCTGAACGCCTCAACGTCTTCCTTGTAAAGAGCGCGCGCTTTCTTTCCGGTTCTTGCTTCAACAAGCGCATCAAGATCCGTATAACGGCATTGCAGAGCCGCTGCCAATGCCCGTGCAACGCTCGTTTTTCCAGAATGTTTAGGACCTACAAGCAGTATTATTGTCTCACCCATAGACGTATCATAGCAAAATAGATATAGTATGACTAGCAGCCTGTTGTACTATCTATCGAGGTTGCGTGAACCTTTGGTTCGTTCGGAGTTTCAAACCCCGGCACATTATAGGCTGAATCGGTTTTCTTTGATGCGTGTACTACTGTTATTGATATTCATATCCGCATTACCTGTTATCGCGGCGTTTCTTTGGTTTCGGTACCGGCGCTTTCCGGTACGGGTGTATTGGTTTTTGTTCTGCCTTTTAGCGGGCGCTCTTTCTCCGCTCCTTGCGGCAGTTGTACAGCGGTTCATACCTCCGGCAAACGGCATTGAAATGAAAGATATCCTCTTCAATGTTTTTATCCGCATTGCGCTTGCTGAGGAAGGCGGTAAACTACTCATTCTGCTGGCGTTACTTCGGCTTTTTGATCTTTTCGATCTTTTTAATCTTTTTAATAACGTGGTAAAGCCGGAAAGACTCGGCGGCGCTGCCCGCGGCGGCAGTTTTGAGCGGGGAGCGGCGGCGGGTTTTATTGCCGGTCTTGGGTTTGCCTTGATCGAAAGCGCCTCCTACGGGGCATCCGATATGCGGATAGCGGTTCTGCGGGCGTTTACGGCCGCGCCTCTGCATGGAGCCTGCGGCGCGCGCGATGGAGACGCAGCGTCTCTGCTTAAAAGCAGCCCGCGTCTTGCGCTATGGCGGTTTTTATCGGCAGTCATGATACACGGCACGTATAATATCCTCGTAGTCAGTCCGGGGTACATACGGTTTTTCTCTCTCGTAGTATCTTTTGTATCGTTGCTTTCAGCAACACGGCTTTTGTATAGAAAGGAGTAAAGGGTATATGATTATAGCAATAAAACAGGGGACGCCTGAAGAAGAAATCCGCTCGCTTGCGGCGGGTTTGGAGAAACAAGGCGTTCAGGTACATGTCTCCGCGGGCGTGTCTCAAACCGTACTTGGTCTTGTGGGCGATACTGCCGCCATTGATGCGGACGCGCTTTCAGCCCATCATTTGGTAGAAAAGGTGATCCGAGTACAGGAACCGTATAAACGGGCAAACCGGAAGCTGCACCCAAGCGATACCGTCATCAGTATTGCCGGATGCGGCGCCGCATCCGGCAATACGGTTCACCGCATCGGAGACGGTTTCTTCGGCGTGATCGCGGGTCCCTGTTCCGTAGAAACGCCGGAGCAGATCGTTTCGATTGCCCAAGAGGTCAAGAAAGCCGGCGCAAGTTTCCTGCGCGGCGGCGCGTTCAAGCCCCGTACCAGCCCGTACAGTTTTCAGGGCTTGGGCGCAAACGGGCTTGAACTGCTTCTTGAAGCAAAAAAAGCGACCGGATTACCCATTGTTACGGAGTTGATGGATATGCAGCAGATCGATCTGTTCAATGACGTAGATGTTATTCAAGTCGGCGCGCGTAATATGCAAAATTTTTCCATGCTCAAGGAGCTTGGATGCTGCAAGAAGCCCATTCTCCTAAAACGCGGCTATGCGGCGACCTTCACCGAATTGCTCATGGCTGCCGAATATATCATGAGGGGCGGCAACGATAGCGTTATCCTCTGCGAGCGGGGCATCCGTACCTTTGAAACCTATACAAGAAACACGCTCGACATAAGCGCGGTTCCGGCATTGAAAAGACAGAGCCACCTGCCGGTTATCGTTGATCCGAGCCATGCCGCGGGTCTCTCGTGGATGGTACCCGCGCTTTCAAAAGCCGCGATTGCCGCGGGAGCGGACGGCATCATCGTGGAGGTGCATAATAATCCGGAAAAAGCCCTGTGTGATGGTGAACAGTCCATTACGCCGGCCGCCTTTGCCGAATTGATGAAAACGCTGAGAAAATACATGGAACTGGAAGGAAAGCGGCTCGCATAGGGAACGGATGCTCCATGAGGCGCATTGATGTTGAAAAACCCTCGGAGCATAGGAAGCTCCTTTATGCCGGCCGCAGCGGCGCCGATTTCGTGAAACGGCTCGGTTCAAGGGGCTGAAATGGGTCGGGTCAGCTTTCTTGATACTCGGTGTATCAGGGCGTATATACGAAAGAGCGCGTAACATTTTTGAAATTGTAAATAAAATAATCATTCAGAAAGCGTTGAAATATTGACAAAATATTTTTTGTGATAAAATAGGCATTGCATAAGGAGAGGATAAAATAATATATGGAAATCAAGAACAGGTATTTAACCGGCCTTGAAGAAATTGTGGAAATATATAAAGATGTTGTCGAAAATATGCTTGCCGATAATATATTACAATAGGATGAATCGTATCCGAACAAAAACATGATACGGGAAGACATAATAAAAGGACAAATGTATGCAGGAATAATAAATAATGAGATTGTATCTGTTTTTGTCTTAAATATAGTCCCTGTCGAAAAAAAGAATTTGATAAAGAATATGTAGAAGCGCAATGGGAATACGAAAATGATAAATTTATAATTCTACACCGAATTTGTGTAAAGGTAAAATATCAAAATAACGGCATAGGAACAAAAATGATGGAAATGATAGAAGATAAAAAGAATGACAAAACTGCGCATAATAGGCATGTTTACGCTTCACCGTTGTCGCCAAGCCCAACGTTTCTATAAATTCAGGAAACGCTGGAGGTCTTGGATGGCAACGTTTGGGGTTTGCACAGAGTACGGGGGCGTATAGGCGAAAGCGCGGATAGGGGAGTTATGCCGGCAGGGGGCGCGGTGTTCACGCCGGCCGCTCCGGTATTCTTTCCATACCATGCGCCGCAATAACACAATGCCTTGATGCGGTGCCGGTTCCGTATTCAGCGGCGCGTTTAGAAGGAAGTCTTGACAAGTCACGGCAGGACTGCATATACTTACCGTCAATACGCGGCGCGGTGACCGCGCCGCGCAATGCGACCGCCCGAAAATGGGAAGGCACATACAATAATAAGGAGGGTTCTATGAACAAAGAACAAAACCCGCGTCCGTTACCATGCCGAAGGAGGAGAAATGATGAATAGCCGTGCGTTTGATCACCGTAAATCGTATACGAAACTGCACATAACCGGTGCGGACCGCGCGCCGTTGGCAAATAAGCGTGTCCGCATAGAGCAACGGCGGCATAGCTTTTTATTCGGCATAGGCGCATTCGATACCGTGGAACTTGCCGGCAGTAGTCTTGCCCCGCTCCCGGAGGAGCGCAGGGCGCGGCTGGAAGACCTTTTGGACAAAATATTTGCGCTGTGCAATTACGCCA
>JAITAN010000100.1 GCA_031284105.1 Treponema sp.
TATTGAACGGTATTATAATAAGCGCCGTAGACATTCGGCGCTCGGCTATGCCATACCGATAGCATTAACACATTACGGCACCGCTTAACCTACCGTCCGTCATATCGGGGGAAGTCCAGATACCGCATTGCTGGCTTCCGAAGCGGCATTTCCAACTGCCGGAAATAGGAAAAATTTACACAAGCTGCTTTTCAAAAAAGAAAAATGGAGGGGTTATATGAGCGCCCGCCTCTCCAAGCCCATAGGAGTTGCGGCCGTTGAACAGGCAACCGCCCGCGCGGTCAGGCGTTAAAGCCTACTGCGGATGGTTCTTCTCCGGCAGGCAGTCGAACCGCGCGGCCGCGGGGTCAAACCCGGGCAGGGACCGCGGAACGCTCCCCGACTCCGACGCGGCTTTGTTGGCGGCTTTGATCTCGGAGAGGACTTCTTGTCTAAAAACCTTAACGCTTCGCGGCGCATCCACGCCTATCCGTATCTGATCGCCCTTGATTTCTATAATTGAGATCGAGATGTCGTCTCCTATCATAATCTTCTCGTTGACTTTCCGTGAGAGTATCAGCATTATGCGCCCTCTTGCAGGCTTCCGGTTTGCAATCCGGCGGCGATCTCGTGCTTGGTTTTCCAGCGGGGATCGGTCAGCACAACCTGACAGCCCCGTTTCGTTTCACTGTTGATAACGAGCGGTCCCTGAAGATTCGCGGTTATGGGGCCGCCCTTAGCCGGAATCGTTATAATGGCAAGAACCGCCGCGTGTTCAGGCTTCTCTATCCCGATAAGGTCCATTTCTTCTTGGGCGATGTCGGCCTCATAATCGGGTCTGAACAGGAACGGATCGATCAGGATAAAACAAACGTCTTTGTCGTCCAGAGATTGAAAATAGTAAAACGGGGATTGCCCTGCCTCAAAGAGAGCAAATCCGGTACAGCGTTCAAAGCCAATGATCCCCTTTGGAAAAAAGACTTTCTGCTGATCGTTAATGTCGATTTCACCTAGAAATTTTGTGTTAATACGCATGGTTGAACCTCCTAACTTGGCTAATAAAACGTCTCCATCAAAGATAGGACGTGCGGAACATATGTTCCATCATAACCGCCTCTTTTGATCGGCGGGCGGACCGAAGGTTTTAGGCGGAGACGCCGTCATTCGCTATTCTCCGCTGCGCTTCAAATCAAGCAACACTATTTGAGGCGTTTCCGTTCCATTATACCAATTTCTGTTGATGTGGAACGCCGCATCAACCGCATCGTTTACATCAAAGTCTTTTTTCACCCTGTCCGCTGCATTCCAGTAGACCGCGGGCCATTTATGTTTGCCCGTATCAAGCGTTATTTTAACATGATTCGCCCCGTTCTTGCCTATAAATTGTATCTCTTGTACTCTAATCTTCCGCGTCATAAAGGTAAGCGGGTCGTTTTCTGCGCCGAACGGCTCAAAGCGATCTATCACTTTGAAAATATCGGGGGTAAGGTAGGAAGGGGGCAGTTCCGCGTCCACGGTAACGGCATCGTCTTGCGCATCGGCGCGCTGCGCGTCTTGGGCAGAAGGTTCGATTGTCTGGGCTATTGCCTTGAGGCGCTCCAGAAACGTTTCCCAATGCCGCTTTTCCATACTGAACCCCGCAGCATAGTCGTGTCCGCCTTTATCAATGAAAAGGTCCGCGCATTGCTCCAGAATCGAGGTAAGATCGTAGCCTTGCGCGGATCGCAGCGAACCCGTTACCATATCCTCGCTGAAAGACGCGGCAAGCGAAGGCGCCTTGAAAAAAGAGTTCATGCGGTTTGCCATGATGCCTGCAACGCCGCGGACAATTTCTTTCCCATAGGCCACGGCGAAAGCGTTGTTAAATTCCGCGAGGTTTTTTACGGCCATCGGTTCTACAAACGTCCAAATTTCCGCGCCGATCCGCTTGCGTTCCTCGTTCATAGCGCAGATTTCATCGGCAAGCGCGAACCGTACGCCGTCCTGTTCTTCAAGCAGGAGCCGCGCGGCCTTTTCGGGGCTGCCCATGCGTCCCGCCGCATTAACGGCCGGACACACCGTCCACGAAAGCGTGTGCGCGGTAATGCGGCGCGCGGCGATATCGAGCTTGATCAGCAGGTCCGAAAGCCCGCTGCGGGGCTTCTTCTGCATACCCATAAGCCCCGCCCTTATGATGACGCGGTTCTCATTGACAAGCGGCATGATGTCCGCAACGGTTCCAAGACAGGCAAGCTGCAAATCCGATATATCTTCTTCCGTAAAATGGTGCTCCCGCTTTTGGATAAATGAAGTAAAAAGATTGATAAACACG
This sequence comes from Treponema sp., assembly GCA_031284105.1. Taxonomy (GTDB): domain Bacteria; phylum Spirochaetota; class Spirochaetia; order Treponematales; family Breznakiellaceae; genus JAIRKH01. The sequence goes on from JAITAN010000100.1 coordinate 2,291, forward strand.
TCGATTTCTTCAATATCTTTGTTTGCATAACGGGCGAAACTTGATATTTCTTTAAGACGCAGGAGGCTTTTCCCCGCGGACTGGGGGATTTCTTTTCCAATTTCATCCGCCATGTCGAGTATCTGCACGTCAACAGCTTTGCCGAAAATCTTTGACAGCGCGAGTTTCTGCCGGCGCGCATCCCACACGAAAATCTGCTGTCCCGCAAGAAATGCCGGAAGGCGCGTCCGGCTAATATCAACCATACCCGGCACCACGGTTTCGGTAATCCGGTCAACGACCGCGAGATTGCGCAATTTTACTATTTCGATGATGTAGGCGCCGTTTACCGGACGGGTATTGAAAAGGCAGATCGCCTGCCCGTACAGCCGGCTTTTAAGCGCGAAACGCAGCGCGGATACGAGTTTATAGGCGACGCCGCAGCCTGCCAAATCCCGAAACGGGTAGCGCGAATCTTTTAGCTTAGGGTTTACGATTGCAAGGGCTGCGGGGATTTCATCCTGCGGATTGTGGTGATCCGTTATGATGACGTCTATGCCAAGTTCATTAGCCCGCTTAACCTCCGCTATGTTTGAAATACCGCAGTCCACGGTGATGATAAGCGTCCCTGAACCGGCCGCAAACGCTTCAACCGCGGCCACCGACAACCCATAGAGTTCATCGCCGGTGGGAAGCCGCCATGTTACGTCCATGCCGAGCCGGAGAAGACCGCCGACTACTATAGCCGTACTCGTGATGCCGTCAACATCGCGGTCCCCAAAGACGAGTATTTTCTCACCCTCGTCTTTCGCGGCAAGGATACGGTCAACCGCGTCTTCCATGTTCGGCAATTCAAATGCGTTGTGGAGGTAACGCGGGTCGTCTTCCAAAAAATAGCGTATGTCTTCCCCTTTGACAATGCCCCTGCGGACAAGAATAGATGCGATAAGCGGATCACATGTGTACTTTGCTGCGATTTCACGGACGAGTTCCTGCGGGATATCTTTTTTAACCCAATTCATTGTAGACATGATACCACAAGGGTATTCTTTTCACAAGAGGAGCCGGATGAAAAGCGCGTTCAAAATATGGGGTGTTCCCAACATGGGCGTGGCGTTTCATACGGTTTTTCAGCAAAAATCATAGATATATTATAATCCGCACGTTCATCCCCATTCAGCCCTCATGTTCCATCGGCGTATCTTGCTTATATCGTTTGTCAATCCATGTTTGATAATAATTAAGCCATTCCCAGAACCCGGGCGGTCTTGGGAATGGCTTTGGAAAAAGCGATCCGCTTTTTTTGCATCCGCCATCCGCCGGACGGCGGATGGTAATGCTTTTATTAAGTTATAAAGAAATTAAACAGCCGGCGTGTCGGTTGTTTCCGCGGGCACTTCAAAAGTTATGCCTTCAAGATTACGTTTAAGAGCCGCGGACGGCAAAAACAACAACTTTACGCCCTTTATGTGCCGGGCGTTCAGTTCCTCCGGCGTTGCCGTCCCTTCGCTGGAAACCGAAATGCGGAACGAGCCGAATCCTTCAAGGTTCACCGACTGCCCCAGCTTGAGGAAAACCGGCAAAACTTCTACTAAATTAGAAAGAACGCTCTGCACGTCCCCCAGAGAAAGCGCGGACCGCCCCTCAATTTCCTTTGCGATACTCTTAATCCCAACCGTCCCCGACTTTTCCTGCGTCAAATACCATTTCGACTGCGTTAAATCCTGCGGGTTCTTTTTTTGGATTTTTTTGACCCAAAGCGCCATATATATCTCCTTCAGATTAAAATGTGTCTATAGTATAGGATACTATGCGGAAAAGGTCAAGCGAATATGTTGCGAGATGCGCTACTTTTCGATGAGAGATGCGCTGCTTTTCGATGCGAGATGCCGGAGTCTCAAGCGAGAGTTGCGGTACTCTTGGGAAGAACGCGCCGCCTTTTTTGGAGGCTTCGCGGAGGTCTTGTCTTCACGGCAGCCGCGTCCGCCGTGGAGGGCTGTTCGCAGGAACTGCCGGACGGCGCGTACCGCGATGGGTTGGGCGTTCTCCTCTTACTATCATCCGATGATAAGCGCATATTCCCCTTGACTAATTGTACTTTATAGAAGATAATTAGAACATATTATTTTATAACCGCGTGTTGAAACCGGTTCGATATGCAGGCGGTTCCATAGGTACGGTTGTAGACTATGAAGGAGAAAAGGGGATTATGGCTGGCAAGAATATTCTTATTATAGGCGGCGGATATGCGGGTATCGCCGCGGCCAAGAAATTGGCGAAAAGATTCAAAAAGCGGGATGATATTACCATTACTCTGGTTGACAAACATCCGTTTCATACGTTAATGACCGAACTGCACGAAGTTGCGGGACACCGCGTTGAACCTGATTCGGTGCGTATCCCGTATTCCAAAATTTTCGGCGCGTCCACCGTTACGGTGAAACCGGACGCCATTACGTCCGTTGATTTTACCAAGAAACAAGCGGCGTCTGAAACCGCGGTGTACCCTTACGATTACCTTGTGCTTGGCGCGGGCGCGGAACCTGAATTTTTCGGCATACCGGGGATTAAGGAAAACAGTTTCACCTTGTGGTCGTACGATGATGCGATGAAACTCAGGTCTCACCTTGACGATGTTTTTGAAAAAGCGGTTGCGGAGACGGATGCGGAAAAACAGAAAAAGATGCTTACGTTTGTGGTTGCGGGCGCGGGTTTTACCGGCATTGAAATGGCGGGCGAACTGCTTGAATGGCGCGATGAGATGTGCCGGAAATGGCTTGTCGATACGGACAAGGCGCGTATCGTTATTGTGGAAGCTCTGCCGGCAATCCTCCCCATGTTTGAAAAAGACCTTGCGGATAAGGTCGCCGCATATCTCAAGAAATGCAATGTGGAACTGATGACGGGTACCGCTATAACCGGCGCGGAGCCGGGCGTCGTGAAGCTCAAGACGGGGGGGGGGGGGGGAGAAACGCTTGAAACCGGCACCTTTATCTGGACCGCCGGAGTAACGGGCAATAGCTTTGCCGATTCCCTCGGTTTGAGCACGGGTCCCTTTGGTAAAAATCCGCCCGATCCTACGAAGAAGAACCGGAAGGGACGGCTTCTTGGTACCGATGAGATGCGCTCGGTTGATTATGCGGATGTGTTTCCGGTGGGAGACAACCTCTGGTTCATTGAGAACGAAAAACCCCTGCCGCAAATCGTGGAAACCGCTATACAGACGGGCGCAACGGCTGCCGAAAACATCATAGCGGATATTGAAGGAAAGCAGTGCGCGAAGAAGTTTAAATCGGATTATCACGGCTTCATGGTATCGGTCGGCGGCAAATACGCGGTTTCCAACGCTATGGGTATCAAATTGTCGGGTATTTTCGCCCAGGCCATGAAACACTTTGTGAACCTGCACTACCTTATCGGCGTTGCGGGCATCAACCAGTGCTGGGAGTATATTAAACACGAATTTCTGGATATTGAAACGCACCGTTCTTTTGTACGCGGCTTTGGTTCGTATAAAACGCGGGGCTACTGGATACTGCCGCTGCGGCTTTGGGTGGGGCTTATGTGGGTTTTTGAAGGTATCAACAAGATAGGTGAAGGCTGGTTTGCGTGGAGCAGCGGTTCCAAATCAACGTGGATGTTCTCGACGTGGGTGGTACAGGCCGGTTCGGATGCGGTGCAGGCGGTCTCTGCCGCAAGCGTTGCGGAGGATGCGGCGACTGCGGCATCGGGAGCGGTAGAGGCGGTAAGCGCCGCATCCGGCGCGGTAAGTACGACGGCAAGCGCCGCCGCATCTCAGTTCAAAACCGTGTGGGATTTGACAATGCCTATTTTTAATTCACAGGGCGCGGTTGCGACATGGTTCAGGACGACGTTTATGGATAGCATCATGTCCCACATACCGTTTCAAGGCTTTCAATTAATGGTGGTGCTCGTTGAAATCGGCATCGGGCTGTGTATGATCGGCGGTCTTTTCACATGGTTGGCGGGAGCCGTCTCCATTGCCATGTGCCTTGTTTTCACTTTGTCCGGTATGTTTGAATGGTATAAGGTCTGGTTTATCTTCACCGGTTTCCTGCTGTTAGGCGGCGCAGGACGCGCGTTCGGTCTTGATTGCTGGGTAATACCCTTCTTCAAGAAGTGGTGGAACGGTACCGTGATTGCCAGAAAATTCTATCTGTATTTTGATGGTAATTCAAAATAGCGCCCTATTGAAATGTTGATAGTGAAGAGCAGGGAGCGATTGTTTTCGTTCCTCCGGCTTCCGGCAATGAGAGCAATGTGAACATATTTTGGCAGGAATTCCCTGTAATAGCGGAAGCGCTTGAAAAGGTTTCCGGCATTATACAGGATATCTGCGCATCGCAGAATCCCATTATCGCGGAAGGCGTCTCCGCGTTGTTTGACGGCAAGGGCAAGCTCCTTCGTCCGGGTATGCTGCTTCTTGCCGCTAATTTCGGCAAGAAGCAGGACAAGCACCTCAAGCTCGCCGCATGTCTCGAAATACTCCACATGGCGACCTTGGTTCACGATGATGTGATCGATGATTCTCCGCTGCGGCGCGGCGTACCGGCGGCGCATGTGCGTTTTGGAAAAAGGGACGCGGTTCTTATCGGCGATTACCTCTTGTCGCGGTGCTTTCTCCTTGCTGCGGAATATACCTCGGCTGTGAACGCGGTCAATCTTGGAAAACTCCTCTCCCGCATGTGCGCCATGGAAATAGAGCAGAACGCGGATCGTTTTTCCTCCGTCATGAATCTGCGCCGGTATCTCAAGAAGATTATGGGCAAGTCGGCGATTTTGTTTTCCCTTGCCTGCCATGTGGGAAGCAGCGAGGCAAAGGCGCCTAAAAACGTAACTGAAAAATTGCGCCGTGCCGGATACGACATCGGCATGGCGTTTCAGATCATTGATGATATGCTTGATTATTCAGGTAACGCCGATGCGGTAGGTAAACCGCTTGGTAATGACATAAAAGAAGGTTTTGTAACACTGCCGCTTATCTGCGCCATGATGCAGGATGTATCCGGAATCCTACGCTCTTTTTTTTCAAAACCTTCTTTCACTGTGGACGATCCTGAACTGATCATCAAACTGGTATGTGAAAACGGCGGCATTGAAGGCGCACGAGCCTATGCCGAAATCTATACGAACCGCGCCATACGGGAGATCGCTCAACTTCCGAACGGAGAGGCGCGGGATATGCTTGAAAAACTGGCGCTTAAACTGTTGCGGCGGGACAGATGAGTAATGCGACACGGATCAAATTGTTTAGTAAATTTTATAAAAAATTTAGAAGAATGATCTTGACTACAAATGTAAAAGCGGTTATACTAATTAACAGTTTATGCGATTACGTATGAAATTCATCCAATTTATATGAGTTTCTGGGCGTATTAGTTAAATGGGAAAAGTTGTTTTTGAAAATTTGCCTTTTAAAGATTTCGAAACTAACCCGGAAATTTCCGTGAGTTATAAAGATATCGTATGTTTTTTCTTTCGATGCTCTCGCATTTCTTTCATATACATGACTCTTTCTCTTATATGTTTTATTTTTTGTGTATCTTTTTTCCCGAAGGCAGCTTAGGGGAATGGAACCGCCTGCGGTTTGCGGGCGTAAATAAAAACGTGCCCGGCGTTTCCGGGTGAAGGAATATTTTAATGGCTAAGAAATTGTATGTCGGTAATCTTACCTACAATACGACTGAGGACGGTCTTCGTAACCTCTTCTCACAGTTTGGAAATGTAGTATCCGCTAAGATCATTTTTGATCGGGATACCGGCAATTCTAAAGGCTTCGGTTTTGTCGAACTTGAAACCGACGAGGCGGCAGCCGCCGCTATTGCCGGTACCAACGGTCGAGAATTTGAAGGGCGTCAAATTAGGGTTAATGAAGCTATGGAAAAAGCCCCGGTCGATCGTAAACCACGCGGTAACTGGTAATATACTTGCCCTATTAAGAAGGAGGAAGATACCGGTTTTACCCAGTGGCAAAACCGGTATCTTATATGAAAACGGTTATTGTTTATTATTCGTATAATGAAAATGGTGCGCCGATGATGAATATTATCTAAAGAAGAATTCTCATGGCGGCGCATGGGTTGAACGGCTTGTTGTGTAAGGTGCGCGCCGGTGATGCTATCCGATATTATTATCATTCTTGTCCGTCCTGAAGAAGCAGGGAATGTGGGAGCAGTATGCCGCGCAATGAAGAACTGCGGCATTTCACGTCTGCGTCTTGTGAATCCTAACGAATTGCACGAAGGAACAATTCGCGCTCGTGCCGTACATGCCGAAGATGTGTGGCATAACGCCGAACGGTTTACTTCTCTTGAAGGCGCGCTTGCAGACTGTTCCCTGATCATCGGAACCACACGGCGGCGCGGACACAGGCGCAAGGCAGTTACTATGCCGCCTGATGAAGCCGCCGCCTTTTTGAAAGACCGCAACGGAAATGCCGCTCTGCTTTTCGGAAATGAGCGCACCGGACTTGAAGACTACGAACTTGACCTTTGCTCCATTGCCTCTCATATTCCCGTATCTGCTGATTTTCCCTCACTCAACCTTTCCCACGCGGTGCAAATATATGGTTATGAGCTTTTCAAGACGCTTTCCGATGTTCAGCCTGTCGTGGGGCAATGGATACCTATGAACAACGATCAAATCGGCATACTGGCGCGTTCCGTTACCAATTCTCTGGAAAGTCTTGGATTTTACAAACAGCAAGGCAGGGAATATCAGGAGCGGTTTTTTCGAGATGTTTTCTCCCGCGCCGGGCTTTCCGAACGGGAGGGAGAGTATATGTCTGATATTTTTGCAAAAACGGCGCGGCTGATTGTGCATAAAGCCGAATGAGGCGTGTTCAGTTTATGAACTTGAACAGCGGGAAGGCTTTTCTCCGATAATTATTTCAACAGTAAAATGGCTCACGTTAGAGACAAAGGTAGTATCAATGGTATATACCGGTATATCCGTCCCCTTTTTCCGGTGAACATTTCGCCGTATCTCCGGTGCGGTTCTCTTCACGCTCTTGTCCCCGGTAAGGCTGATGAAAACCGCTCGCTCTTCACATGGTATAAAGATGTTGCCGTGATCAATATGCGGTTCAATGAGGCTGACCAGCCGTTCGGTTATTGGCAGAATACCGCCGGAAAAAACAAAGGTATCCCGCATGGAGAGAACGCCGGTCTGTACATCGAAATGGAAACGGCGCTCAAGGATGACGAGTCCACTTTGCCCGTACGCTGGTGCTATGTCCAAAAACATTTCGGAATCCGCGCCGAACTCACAGGAACGAGCGCGGTATTTTTCGCCTGCTTTCTGTGCTTTGCCGTCCACGATAGGAACGTTGTGTCCTAGAGAACTGTTGCAAAGAATGTCGTAGCGCCCATCCTTGAAGTATTCTTTGCTGTACTCTCCCGCTCCGAGATCGCAGAGGATCATGCGTCCCTTACGGTAATAGATAAAACTTCCTACATCATTGTGATTGTGAGGTTCGCCGTTGTTTCCGCCTTTTGCGGCAAAGCCCGTACCGTCCGCGCTCGTGCAGAGAAGCCATTGAGCTTCGGGAAAGCTGACGGAACGTCGATCTTCTCCTGTAAACGGGACATGTTCCCGCGCCCAGAGAACGTCCCGAAGCCCGGCGCAGAACCTGCCGCACGGATCCGCCGGACTATTCGATAAAGCCTGATAGTAAGGGATGGCCGGAACCTTTACGCCGTTGATATGATCCGCAAGATAGCAGCTTAACCCAAGACGAAACGCATCCGAATCGTTGGCATCTGAGAAATGAAGTAATGCGCCTCCGGGAAAGTAACAATGGTGTTGAAATGCCGCGATACGCTCAAAGCGGGATGATTTGAAGAGATCAACACCACCTTCAGTACGGAGCAGCAGTAGATCCGCAGTACTCACATAAAAGGACATACCGTATGTCCAGTAAGAAAGTCCCTCGGTGGAAACGCCCTCCACAGTAAAACTGTGGAGGTACCTATCGAAAATAGGGAGCAACTTTGAGAGTAGTCCCGCGAGCAACATGTCGTCATTTATGAGATACATGGCGGCTCCGGCAATGGAGCCGGCCGTTACGGCGCACCAGTTGTTGTTCATCACTTCCCAGTTCCACAAACCCCCATGTTCCCGGTAGCTTCTTATGACGCGGCGCAGTACCTCGCTTCGGGCGCGGCTGATAACGGCGGATGCCAGCAGGTTTTCCAGCATGGCGCAACATTCCGCCAAGGCAAAGCCGGTCTCGCAAGCAAAAAGGTCAAGGCGGGTACGATTGTCGATGATCTTACCCCCTTCTTCCGCCCATGCGGAAGAAGGGGCGGATATTTCGAGTTCACCGAATTCGTCGCTTATGGCGATATCCGTTACGGTTGCGGGCGGCAGGAGGCTTGTTCCCCCCATGTGGGCGGGAAGACACCATGAGTACTCATCGCACATTGCCCAGATACAGTCTTCAAGCGCGGCGATATCTTCAGAACGTTCCCAGAACCAGACAGAGATGCTCAAGATGAGGAGGCGCCTGCGGCGCTCAAAATACGCGTTTTCAAAGGCGGTGCGATCTCCGGTAGTATCGAAGCGTTTATAGAGGCTCCATGAGAGAGGCGGGGATTCCCTCTTCAAAAAATGATCTCGCTCTCCGGCAATACATTGCCCCAGTTCTGCGAGAAAAGGTGCGTCCCGAATTTCGTCTCTTGTCCTTCCCCGTAGGAGCTTCCCAAACAGGGCGCTCCCCGCAGCTCCGGCTGCGCTTCCTCG
>JAITAN010000102.1 GCA_031284105.1 Treponema sp.
CTTCATGCGATCTTGAATACAGATACCTGCCGGACCAGCATATCAATGTTGTCCCGGTTTTGCAGGCTTAACTCATTCACCTGGTTTATGGCCGTGTTGATCTGATCTGTGGCAGCGGCCATCTCGTTTATACCCCTGGTGATTTCCTCTGTCGCAATACCAAGGTTTTTGCTTTCCCGGATTACCCCCCTGCTTCCCGAAAGCATTTCCTCGGAACCGCCCTTTACCTGGCCGGTGATGCCGTTCAGCGCGGCGATGGCGTCAAGAATCTGTTTACTGCCCGCGCCCTGTTCTTCCATGGCAGCGCGGATATTCGTTTCCTGGTCTGATACGATTCTGACCGCATTGTCTATGGCCTCAAACTTGTCCAGCACCTTGCCGGTGGAATAGGTGATCGTGTCGATGGATCCCTTTATCTTTTTGAGTACCGTGCCGATAGTCTTGGACTGTTCGCTTGAAGATTCGGCAAGTTTGCGGATCTCATCGGCCACTACCGCAAAACCCTTGCCCGCTTCCCCGGCATGGGCGGCCTCTATTGCGGCGTTCATACTTAACAAATTGGTCTGGCTCGCGATGTTTTCCATCACGGCGTTTATCTCCAAAAGGCCCTCGGACTCCCGTGCGATCTCCTGGATGTCGGCGGCTACTTCCCGCAAACCGCTGCGGCCCGCATCGGAGGATTCCATCAGCTCCCGCACATTATCCGCATTCTTCACCAGGGTCTGGGTAACCGACTGGATGTTAGCCAGCATTTCTTCAACTGCGCTGGATGATTGGGACACACTGAGGGTTTGGCGATCCACATGGCCGCTTAATTTGCCGATGTTGCCGGTGATCTGCTCCATGGCCGCAGTGGTTTCGGTAACGCTGGCGGATTGGTTCAACATCCGGCTTTTAATGTTCTGAATGGCGGCGGCGATCTGGTTCACCGCGGCCGCGCTCTCGTTCATGTTGGCAGCAAGGGCTATGCCCAGATCCGACATGGCAGCGGACTGATCCTTGATGTCCTTGAGGAGTTTTTCCATTTTCTCAAAAGTCAGATTGAAAAATCCTGCCAGCCTGCCTGTTTCATCCTTGCCGTAAATTTCAAACCGTTTGGTCATGTCCCATTCGGCGGCGATTTCCTCAAGGGTACGCATCATGCTTTCAAAAGGTTTCTTGATAATCAATCCCAGTATAACAACCAGCACAATCGAACAGGCAACGGCGATAACGATAAATATTTTCAATTTCAGTATGGTAGCGAGCAGGAATGCCACATACCCGCTGTACACATCGTCGCCCGCTTTGGCGATGCCTTGGAATACCGCGTCTATATCCCCGGCGATCCGCTGTGAGATTGCAACGGACTTCTCAAAATCCGCAGTTACCTGCCCGGCGTCCCCTCCGTAGTTTCGTATATCCGCCAGTTTGGATATGAGTGGCATATACTCACCGTAGAGGGTTTTCTTGGCCGCGCCGGAATGTGCGACCAGCCCTGCGATGATGCCCTTGTCAACCAGCGGATCCGCGTTAAGGGCTTGAATTACCCCGTCGAGGGACAGGGTTAATTCCTCCGCGCCGGTCCTGAACCGGGGCGTGAGGCTGGAGGCCCGGTCAGAATCGCCTATCGCTCCGGCGAAGAGCAACTGATTGGCGGTCCCGGTAAGGGCGGCAAATGAGGTCTGCGCGCTCTGGGCTAGGGACTTGGTAGTCAAAGCGCCGCCCACGAGCATTCCGCAGGCGTGGTGGCAGTTTTCTATTGTACTGACGCTTTGCCAGGCTATGCCGCTGATAACGGCCACAATGAGGATGGACCCGCACAAAAACTTTTTCCCGATGGACATATTATGGACATATTATTAAAGAAATTAAAAAACGGCATAGTTTACACTCTCCTTACTGATCACCTGGTTTTTTCAATTTTAAACAATCATGCGCCGTTACTTTGCGGGGGGCAAGTCCTGCCGCGGCGCTCACTGCTCAAGGCTCATCGGTCCGCCCATACCGGGCGCTGGAATTTTGGTGAAAATTGGATTATCATATAAAGGATGATAAATAAAAAAAACAATAAGAAGCTGATCTATATTATGGGGCACAGGAATCCCGATACCGATTCAGTTGTAGCCGCGGCGGCTTACGCGCAGCTAAAAAATCTGCTTGGAAAGAAAGAGTGTATAGCGATAAGGGGCGGTAAGCTTTCGCCGCAGACTGAATACATATTTGAGCGCTTTAAAGTACCGGTGCCGAACTATGTGCCGGACATGATACCCAAGGTTATGTATTACATGAAGCGCGATGTGCGCCCGGTGAGCGGCGATACGTCGTTATGGAACGCGGTAGCGGAGATGGAAAAGGCCAATGTCAAGGTGATTCCGGTAGTGAACTCCAACGGTGAATACAGCGCGCTGCTGAACTATAACGCGTTTGCCCACAACATACTAAAAGTGCTTGATCCCGAAACGGCGACCCTGTTTTCGACAAACATCAGGCTGATAGCCGATACGCTTTCCGCGCAGCAGATAATGACGTTTAATCCTGAGGAACTTTTCAAATGTGTTACGATAGTTGTTGCCGACAGCACGGAAACGTTTCGCAAGACGCTCACCCTGCATACACCAGAGAACGCGGTGATTATAACGGGTGACCGCAAGGATGTGCAGGAATACGGCATCGATTCTGGCGTGCGCGCTATAATCCTGTCGTCGGGAACACAGATGACCAAAGAGCTTCGTGAAAAGGCGGAAAAGAAATGCGTTTCGGTACTGATAAGCCCGTACCGTTCGGCGGAGACGGCCATGCTCGTTATGTATTCCGCGCCCGCCTCCGAAATGGCGGATACCAAGATAAAGCCTGTTCAGGCAAGCGATACCATCCGGTATATAAGGGATTTTTTGCGCGAATCGACAAGCCGTACCCTGCCCGTAGTGGATGACAGGAATAAACTGTTGGGGACAATTTCAGAGACTGATCTGATGGCGGAGCCTAACGTTGATATTATCCTGGTTGATCATAACGAACTGTCCCAGGCCCTGGAGGGTGTTGAAAACTATACGATACAGGAAGTGATCGATCATCACCGTTTGGGCAACCTGAGCACAAAGACGCCGATAACTTTTATCAACCGGCCCGTCGGCGCTACCTGTACGATAATAGTTTCTCTGTACAGGCAGGCGAGGGTTCCTCTACCCAAACCCATAGCATCCATACTGCTTGCGGGAATCCTTGCCGACACGCTCGTGCTGAACTCCCCTACCATCACGGAGGAGGATCGCGACACGGCAGAGTATCTTTCCAACATCACAAACATCGATATTGACGCGCTTGGCCGCGACATCATCGCGGCGGGCAACCGGCTTGGTAACCGGACTGCGGGAGAAATCGTGAACCAGGATATGAAGGAATACCATGAAGGCAAACTGGCATACACTATCAGTCAAATTGAAGTGGATTCGACGGAAGAACTTCTTAAGCGCAAGGCCGAAATCATGGAAGAACTGGGGATTGAGCGTCGCAAGCGGGACGCGCTGTTTTGCGCACTGATGGTAACGGATGTTATAAAACTTACCAGTATCATGATTATTGACGGCAAGCCGGAATTCCTTCAGGTGGTGGAATTCCCGCGCAAAGACACGGGTGTGTTTTTTTTACGCCGCATAGTATCGCGCAAAAAGGAACTTGTTCCGCTGTTGACCGAGCAGATACAACACCTTGCGGAAAAATGAAGACCCGTGATTTTACCTTGGGTTTGTCTGGAAACCTCAGTTTCGGAACAATTTCCGGTAAACCCTGCGGTTTCGCAGGGTTTTAGAGCCTGAAAAACCGCAAGACCAGTGAAACAAGCACCGTGTTGCGGGACAAATCTATTACAAAGAATTTCCAGGCAATGCGGGCTCAAGCGGCAATTCTGCGCAACGGCTTTTTCGGCGATTACGGACCGGTAAATGTAAAATTGCCGAATGAGGAGAGGGCACCTTGACGTAACCGGTGCGTAATGTTAGAGTTTAGCGTTAATGTTATGTAAATATTGGTATAACAATGATATATCGCTAATGACTACGATTGTTGAAGGAGATTTTCGATGTCATCCATGATCGGCATTAAAGTGGCTGACGGCGCTTTTTTCCCTGTTTTGGCGGGAGATACAGCCGCAAAGAAGCGGCTTGTTCTTACAACCGCTCATGACTCCCAAACAAGCGTACAGATTGACTTCTTTAGAGCGGCATCAGCGTCCATGCATAACGCATCCTATATCGGGACACTGCTAATTGATGACATACAGAAAAAGAAGAAAGGATCGCCCTCAATAGAACTGATTATCTCTTTGGATTCGAACGGGGAATTTTTGGCCGGCGCTCACGATCTTGACCGTCCCGAAGATAAAAATAATCATATTTTGACAGTTTCTTTATCACAGCAGCAAGACCTCGATGTTTTTGACGACATTGACTTTGATCAGGGATATGCGATTTTTGAAGATGAAATCTTAGGTAAATATGCCACGAATATAAAAACATCCAAACCAAAACTTTCAAAACCCGCTGTAATAATTGTTTCAGTTATTGTTCTGTTTGTGCTTGCCGCGTTTTGTTTATGGTTTTTTGTATTTGGACCGCGTTCGGCAATGGATGACGGTGCGGCGCTTACGGAAATTCCGGCGGTGGAAACACCGCCCCCAAGTCCGCCTGTGGAGCAGATTGAAATTCGGCCTCCGCAAGTGTCCGTCCTTGAGCAAGAGTCGCCCCTTATCACGGCGCCTGATGTTCCTGTAGTGGCCGTTGTGCCGGAGCCGCGCAAGCTTCCGTCCGCGCCGGTTTCCTCGTACAAGGCGCCGCCCGTGATACCGGCAGCAGGAATCTCGTACAAACTGCGCTGGGGCGATACGCTTTGGGATGTGTCACAGGCTTTCTATCGAACCCCGTGGCGTTACAGGCATCTTGCCTCTTATAACGGTATCCGCAATCCTAACCGCGTAATAGCGGGGACCACAATCAGGATACCGCCGTTGCCAAAATGAACGGGTATTTACAGCCGGCCAATACTCGCGAGAATAAGCGGC
>JAITAN010000206.1 GCA_031284105.1 Treponema sp.
ATTTTGGCGCTTTCAGTAATAATTTCTAATGATATTGCGGCATCAATGGTTGAAATTTGTCCTGTTTCAAGATTTGAAAACCGCTCAACATCATTATCAAACCGATTCTTAATTTCTTCTATCGTTGATTTAATACCCATTATCAGTCCTCAAACTAAATTTCCTATATAACCCTATATTCATTTCATTTCATATTTTTCGTCAACTGATTGTTTAGACCGACGGTCTGCGCGTACCGGAACGACCTAGCCGTTGCGGAAACCGAGACTGTTAGTCCGGGGCTAATAGTCCTGTTATACGAAAATGTGGGCGCTTTTACAATTTATTTTCTATTTATTTTCTATATTTTATCGAAAACTTTTCGATAATTTTTACCAATTCGCGCGGTAAAATTTTGAGAACATTTTCAACAATATTGTCAGGAATCTCTTGATAGTAGGCTTCCGCGATTCCTCCGGTAATACAGGCAATGGTATCGCTGTCCCCTCCTATAGAAACTGCCAGCCGTATTGCATTTTCAAAGCCGGTACTTTCCAAAAAGGCAATAATTGCCTCTGGAACCGAACCTTGACAACTTACATCAAATTCATAATCAGGCCTTATGTCGTCAATTTTCCGTTCCAAGTCATAGCCGAACGTATCCGTAATGAATGCTTTTATTTCATCCTTGTTTTTGCCGGTTCGCGCCATATAAATTGCAGCCGCGGTAGCTTGAGACCCTTTTATGCCTTCAGGATGATTATGAGTAACTTCCGCGCTTTTTTTCGCCTCATTCATTACTTCATCAATACGAGTACCATACCACCCGATAGGACTGACCCGCATCGCGGAACCATTGCCCCAACTGTTATACGGTTTTGGATTTTTAGAATATACCCATGACTTAAAGCGTCCGCCATACCCTTTATGCGGATACTTTTTGCCGAATAAGCGGTATGCCCCCGCATAGCTTCCTTGATTTAGTATAACGTCCATTGTCGCCACTGTAAGAACGCTATCATCGGTAAAAGTTGATTTATGACAAAACAAATCAAAGTCAACCGCTTTTACATTACGCCATTCATACACGGAACCAATAACATCGCCCGCGATAGCCCCGATAATCAATTCCTCTTTAGCCACACTCTTTCCACCTGAACATAGAACGCACGCGGCCCCCGCCGTAACCCGTCCGCAGCCGCATTAGCGCTCTCGCTAACCGCCGCAGCCGCCGCATACACGCCCGCGCGCGCCCGCGTAGACCTATTTCGTCCGCTTGTACGCCTTGATCTCCTGATACAGCCGTGAGGCGAGTTCCTCGCGCGGAAGCCGTATCTGCTCCATGGAATCGCGGAAGCGAAGGGTTACGCTGCCGTTTTCCTTGGTTTCATAGTCAACCGTAACGCAGAACGGCGTACCGGCTTCGTCCTGCCGCCGGTACCGCCGGCCTATGGCGCCGCCCTGATCGTAGTCCGCGGCGAAGTCCTCGCGCAATTCGGCGCGTATATCACGGGCAAGCTCGGCTAAACCGTCTTTTTTCTGGAGAGGCAGAACAGCGACCGTGATGGGCGCAACCGTGGGATGGAAACGCAGCACCGTACGGTAATCGTCTTCGTTGCCCTTATCCGCAACCTTTTCCTCGTCATAGGCGTCGCACAGCAGCATGAGGAGGGTTCGGGTCAGACCCGCGGACGTTTCGATAATGAAAGGGATGTACTTCTTGTTGCCGTCATCCTGATCGATGTACTGCAAATCCTTACCGGAATATTCCGCATGGCGGGCAAGATCGTACTGGGAACGGTTATGCACGCCTTCCAGTTCTTTCCAGCCCATAGGAAACAGGTACTCAATGTCGTAGGCGTCTTTGGCATAGTGGGCAAGCTCGTCCGCTCCGTGTTGATGCCAGCGCAGATGATCCGTCTTGACGCCCAGTTTTTCGTAATACGCCCAGCGCCGCTTCTTCCATTCGTTGAACCACTCGACGTCGGTTCCGGGTTTCACGAAGTACTGCATCTCCATTTGCTCAAATTCACAGGTACGGAAAATAAAGTTTTTGGTAACGATCTCATTTCTGAACGCCTTGCCGATTTGGGCGATGCCGAAGGGCAGCTTCATGCGGTTGCTTTGAATGATGTTTTTGTAATTGACATAAATGCCCTGCGCGGTTTCGGGGCGCAAATATATGACGTTGCCGTCATCGTTTGACTCAACGGGTCCGATATGGGTCTTGAACATAAGGTTGAATTTCCGCACATCGGTAAGCTCGCCGCCGCATTCCGGGCATTTTTTTTCGGACACGCATTCAGGCGGGATTTGATCCGCCCGAAAACGCGCCTTGCACATCTTGCAATCGACAAGCGGGTCCGTAAAGTTCTCAACATGCCCCGAAGCCTCCCATGTGCGCGGGTGCATGAGAATCGCCGCATCCAGTCCCACGATCTCATCATGAAGCCGGGTCATTTCCTTCCACCAGTTCCGCGCAATGCGGTTTTTAAGCTCTACGCCCAAAGGACCATAGTCCCATGCGCCGTTCTGCCCCCCGTATATTTCAGACGATTGAAACACAAAGCCGCGCCGCTTGGCAAGGCTCGTGATTTTTTCCATTGTGGCCGCTCCCTGATACGTTTGTAATTCAGACATATATTCTCCTCACACCCAAAGTAACTTGTATACGTTGTTTTTTTTTATTATACTTTACTTCATAAGCGATTGACAAGGTATGGCTACACTCAACGATATTTATCTACATATAAAAGACAGGATCGATGAGCGGCTGGAGGAATTCCGCACGCTCTTTTCAGAAGGTTCAGACAGAGACGTGTTTAAGGAAATGTGTTTTTGTATGTGTACGCCGCAAAACAACGCGCGAAAGGCGTGGGAGGCGGTCTGTTGTTTAGATGATACGCACCGGCTTGAAGCGGGAACGCTCAGTGAAGTCGCCGGAATACTGCGGACCCAAGGCGTGCGGTTTCATAAAAATAAGGCGGCGTATATACTGAAAAACCGCGGGGCGTTTTACCCGAACACCAAAGAAGCTATTTCCCGCATACTGAGGGACAGGGACCAAACCGAAGCCCGTGATATACTCGCGGAAACCGTAAGCGGATGGGGATTGAAAGAAGCCTCTCATTTTCTCCGCAACATTGGGCTGGGAAGCCGGATATGTATTCTCGACCGGCATATTCTGCGGCAGCTTGCGCTGAACCGCGTCATTGAAACAGCGGCTTTATGCCCAAAAACGTATCACGGTATAGAACAGCGCATGATACGGTTTGCCGAACGCGAACACATTCCGGTTGACGCGCTTGATTTGACGCTTTGGTATCAGGAAAAGCATGAAATATTCAAGTAGAACGCGGGTACAACCAAAGCAATCGAAGCGTCCCGCGCGTTATGAACGCTGCCGGAACGAGCTGCCCGCGCGGTCTAGGGATGCCGTTACACCCCGCCTTTTGCCTCTTTTTGCCCCTTTTTGCATCATTGTAAAAAATAGGTATTGACAAGCGGGATATAAAAGGCGTATAATTTTTCATACGTAAGGCATTTTCCCAAAGCCGTATTTTGTAACCGGCTTTAAGCCTACACTTAAAAAGGAGCGTTGATAAAAGTGAACCAACCGTTACATACCTTGACAAGGAGCGATAGCCCCCTAAATGCTGAGGCCCCCCCCCCCCCCCGTTTGTACTATAACTCTTTATATCGTAAATACTAACAACCTCTTTGTAATCGAACCGGCCCGTAAAACCGTCATATTTTTTTGGTTATGCTTGATGCCTTTCCCGTTATATCTAACGAAGATTCTATTAGGTATACCGGAAGTTCTATTTGGTATACCGGAAGCCTTTTTTGGTATACCAAAGGTTTTGTTTGGTATACCAAAAATTCTATTTGGTGTAACGAAAGTCCTGTTTGGTATACCGGAAATCTTTTTTGGTATACCAAAAACCAAGTTTGGTATACCAAAAATTCTATTTGGTATAACGAAAGCCATGTTTGGTATACCGAAAACTCTATTTGGCATAACAAAAACCTCGTTAGACATAACAATCCCCTCGCCAAGTATAACCAAAAAAACGCCAAGCATAACCAAAAAACATTTTCTCATCCGGCGTTTCCGGCTATGTTCGTACATTCAAACTCTATACGGAAGAAGGAAGAGAGGGTACGGCTCGATTTCCGTGATCAGGGGAGCGGGAATCGGGGGAATTCCACTCCCCGCGTAATGACAGGTAACCTATCCGCACGCGCGGTTCAACCGCGCCGCGGTGTATAGGATAAAAAGAGGCGCCCAAAACCGGCCGATTCCGCCAAGAACACCGCCGGCTTTGAGCGTTGCTAAAGCGTTGTTAGTTTACACCTCTTTAGGCGAAGGCGCAATGTTTTAGTCCTCTTAGTTCCCTCGTATGGAGGAACGACTATTTTTAGGAGGACAGTTATGAATATGAAAAAGAAACTGTTTCTTACGGGAATGTTGACCGCCGTGTTGACATTCGGAATGGCGTTTATGGCGTGCAGTTGCCGGCGGTTTCACCGCGCTACGGGAGAAATGATATGGGTATTGTGAAAATAATGAAAAACATAAGAAGAAAAATGTTGTCTCCGGTGCTTGATAAATTACAAGCGCGGCAAGTAGTGCAAGAAGACCTAGCAACAATAGTGAAGGATAATATCAGAAAACAAAAGCCAAAAGAAGCGGAGGATATAATCTTTGAAAATATCTACACAAAAAACGATTTTGAATACCCGCTGTCGTGCATATCTCAAATCTGCAATCAGGAGTTTTTCGGGCTGCCGTTTTATCAATATTGGATGACTAAACTGAAGGAAAAACCGTTCTTCCACAGAAAGCAATGGGAATTTGTTTACATAGCGCAGGTATTATTTGAAAACAATTTGCTAAAAGCCGGAAGCAGAGGACTGGGTTTCGGGGTCGGTAAGGAGCCGCTTCCCGCATTATTTGCGTCTATGGACTGTAAAATTACCGCAAGCGATATGGACACGGACAGTGATGAGGCGAAAAAATGGGAAAGCGCAAACCAACATTCTGGAAACAATAGAGAACTATTGAATCAAAGAGGTATATGCCCGCCTGATATTTTTGCCAAAAACGTCTCTTTTCGTACTATCGATATGAATACCATACCGGACGATCTACGGGGGATGTTCGATTTTATTTGGTCATCGTGTGCGCTGGAACATATAGGAGGAGCGCAAAACAGCGAGGATTTTATTTGTAACAGCCTTGATACGCTGCGTCCGGGCGGGCTTGCGGTACACACAACCGAATACAATGTATCATCAAACGAAGATACCTGTGA
>JAITAN010000135.1 GCA_031284105.1 Treponema sp.
CGCCATGACGCACTCGCGCGTATATTTTCCGCTTTTATCCGGCTCGCGTTATTTCTTTGCGTTGTGTGAACCGGCCATCGGGAAGCGCGGATCACATGAGGCGGCCGGATTGGGGGGTGGCGGAAGCCCCGCACGCGGGGCTGAAGACAGGGGGGCGCGGCGGGCGGGCCGCCGTATGCCGCCCCAAGTATGGAAACAGCGCCCCCCTCTTTAATAAATAAATCCGCGCTTCCCTAGAACAAATCCATTTGAACCGGCGCGTTTCCACGCCGCGGACGTTTCCACTCCTGTGCAAGCGGAATAAGCGGTTCCAGAACGGAGAGGAAACGACTCGGTTTGTTTTCCATGATGCGGTTTTGAAACGCCCGCTTTTTAGCCCATGAAAGATACAAGCCGCGTTTTGCCCGCGTCATGGCAACGTAGAGTAGCCGCCGTTCTTCCTCAATGTGGCTATCTCGTATGTCTCCGTATAGGGTGAAAGGAAGAATCCCCTCTTCCACGGCGGGAATAAAAACGTGTTCCGCCTCGAGTCCTTTGGAGGCGTGTATGGTCATAAGACGCACGCCCTGTACGGTTATACCGAGCGTATCGTCCTGTTCCTTGATGAGCTTAAAGGGGATGCCGTGATCCGTAAGCGCTCCGGCAATAGGTCCCGCGAGGTGTGCGGTGCGGACGAGTATAATGCAGTCTTCCATAGCAACGCCGCCCGCGTTTCCTTCGGCCGTGCCGCTGTCAAGCGCGAAAAAGCTGGTTCCTCCGATAAGAGCGGCTATGGTACGCGCTATAGCCTCAGCTTCCGCTTTTTCACCGGCATAACAACTTCGGAAAAGCGCCGCGTCGTGTATGGCCGCGCCTTGTATTTCGGCGTCTACGAGACGCCCGGCAGCGGCGATGATGCGCGCGGCGCAGCGGAAACTATGGGTGAGGCGGAACAACGCGGCTTCGGGGTAATCGGTCTTGAAACCGTCAATGAAACATTTGTCCGCGCCGCGGAAGGCGTATATCGCCTGATTGGGATCGCCGATAACCCAGAGCGACGTTGTTTTCGCGGTTAAAAGACGGATAAGAACGTATTGTGCAAAATTGACGTCCTGATATTCATCGACAAAGATGAAGCGGAACCGTTTTCTGTAATGAGCAAGGATAGGGGGGTGTTCCGCCAATAGCCGTACGGTTTCGGTTACCAGATCGTCAAAGTCATACGCGGCTTCTTTGCGAAGCCGGTCTTGATACACACCGTAGAGCCGGTCTTTTTCCATATCAAATTCAGCGTCAAGCGTCCGGTAGTTCATTAGCGGGCTTTCCATACCGGATTGTTCCCCTATACACGAAAACGGTATTTTTCCAAACGACGTTTGCTCATGGGGGAGCAGAAGCAGCCGTTTTCTCTCATCAATATAATTCCCCAAGCCATGCGCTTTAACCGTACCGCCCGCTTCTTTACAGATTTCCTGTAACAGACGATCCCGCTCATCACGGTCTATAATGTTGAAATTGCCGAAAAGAGCGGTTTGTTGTCCGGCTTGCTCTTTCAATATTGAAGTGCATAGCGCATGAAAGGTTGCGGCAATGACCGCCGATGCAGCGGATGGTGGAGCGGTTTTGGCGATACGTTCCCGCAGTTCCCCGGCAGCTTTTACGGTGAACGTTATGGCAAGGATAGAATCACTCTCCGCGCCGTTTTGGACAAGATGGGCGATGCGGGCGGCTAATGTTGCGGTTTTTCCGGTTCCGGGTCCGGCGATGACCAATGCCCGGGTTCCCGTATATGAGATGGCTTCTTGTTGCTCCGCATCAGGAGAAAACGGCTGACCGACAGCCGCAGACTGACCGGCAACATCAGGCTGACCGGCAGCCGCCGAATTGGCAATCGGCATAACCGGTGAAACCGCCGAATACGCCGGCAATGGGGCTTCGGTATCTTCCGGCAAAAGCGGCGATGACACGGTTTCTTCCTCTCCGAAAAGCATGTTTTCACGCCGCGTGCGGCGCGGGTCCCCGCTTTGGGGATCGAAGACGCGGATTATCCCATATTCACCGTCATAACCGGCTTGTATGAATACCTGTCCCGCCCTCATTCTTGCCACAGCTTGCGCCAGCAGTTCGCCGGAAACAGACGGGACAACCAGCGTTCCGATCTTTTCTATAGGCATGTCCGTCAATATGCCGATTTCGCTGCCCGCCTTTTCGATGAGCGCGGTATAGGCGCAATCAACCTTTTTCGATGTTTCGCCGGTATTGAGCAACTCGCCGAGCAACTCCCTTAACGGAATGAGAGACACATACGGGCGTTTATTCGTACCGCGCCATGAACGGGGACAGGCGCCCCATTCGTCAACCGGACGGTCGGCAAGTTCCAGCACCCTGCTTATCACGCCGCCCGTGAGCGGTTTTCCACATCGGGAACAAACGCCGCCCGCTGCCGCAACATCCTCCGGCGCTATGCTGACGCCGCACTTCCGGTGCCCGGCATAGTGGTATTTTCCTTCCTGCGGATAGAATTCAATAGTGCCGGTAATATCTTCTTTCTTTTGTCCTTCCAACGCAAGATGCAAGGCCCTTGACAAGGAGGAAAATGAACGGTCCATCTCAAAGATAGTCGCTTCCCGTCCCAGTTTTTCAGGAGAATGGGCGTCAGAATTGGAAATAATGGAAAACCGGTCGAGGCTCGAAAGCGCCCAGTTCATCGGCGGATTGGAGGAAAGTCCGGTCTCAATGGATGGAATGAACGGGGCGAGATCGCCGTAACATTCGTCTATAGAATCAAAGCCCGATTTTGCCCCCAATGCGGAAAACCATGGCGTCCAGATATGCGCCGGTATCAGCAGCGAACGATCATCGGCGTCAAGCAGCAGCCGCAACAGATCGCGGGAGTCAATACCCAAAATAGGGCGCCCGTCTGAACGTATGTTACCCACTCGCTCAAGCAGGCTCTGAAAGGTTTCCGCAGCCTTAATATCCGGCAATATGACGAGGTGGTGAATCTTTCGTGTTTTATCGCCTTTCTTGTAAATAGTGCTGATTTCACCGGTCAGCACAAAACGGCAGGCGGATGGCGCTGCGCTTACTCCGGCATTGGTTTTTAGGCTCTCTTTAAGCGTATAAAAACCCGGCTCCGCTTCTTCAAGCTGTTCTTTCAATTCGGCGAGCCATGCGGGATGCGTACAGTCCCCGCTTCCCACAAGGTCTATACCCTTGATTGCGGCCCAGCGGTCGAGGGACGTGGGCGTTAGTTTTTTGCTTGTGGCGCGGGAGAAACGTGAATGTATGTGTAAGTCGGCAATAATTCGCATAAGCAACGCCCATGATAAACGATATTGGGTTTTCATGCAAGGCAACTCTTGGGTAAAATGTAAGATTATTGTATATATATTTATTTTTCTCTGTACAAAACTGAAATCCTATGCTATAATAATACTCATGATGATTGTTTAGCTTTTCAACCGAATTTTTAGTTTCCCTTTATTATTTTTACTAAGAAGGAAGATAAAAATTTGACTTTTGGCTAATTTATTAGCATTTTAATAGCAATGATCATAACGAAGACAAGTTTAATGTCTTCTCACCATTACAGGAGGTTCTACCATGAACAACAGACAAAGCAAAATTTTGGAAGTGATTGCGACACAACAACGTATCGAAGTAACGGACCTGGCAAAAAGGATGGACGTTTCCCCGGTAACAATTCGCAAAGATTTAGATCAGCTTGAGCGGCGTGGACTTATCCACCGTGAACACGGATTTGCCTACATCGAAAACGGTGTTAGTGACGGAACGCAACTCGCGTACAACTACGACCTGAAGTGCCGTATAGCAAAAGCCGCAGCGGCCAACGTTGAAGAAAACGAAACCGTTATGATAGGCTGCGGATCGTGCTGCGCCATTCTTGCCGAAGAGCTTGCCCATACAAAAAAGGATATTACGATTATTACTAATTCGGTATTCATTGCGAGCTATATCAACCAGGCGCCGTATGGCAAAATTATTCTACTTGGCGGTTACTATCAGCGGAATTCACAGGTGCTTGTGGGCCCCATTGCCCATACAAACTCGCAAATGTTCTCACCGAACAAGTTTTTTATCAGTGCAACCGGTTTTTCTGAAATGTTTGGTTTTACGGAGGATGATTACCTCATAGCGGAGACCACTCATGAATTGACAAAGCAAGCCCAGCAGGTTGTGATGCTCTTCGATTCCGACAAATTCTCCAACAACGGTGTGGTGAAAGTGGCTTCCCTTGAAGACATCAATGTCATGTACACCGATGATCGCATACCGCCTGAGAAAGAGGCATATTTGTGCCACAACAACATTCTGATATATAAAGTACCGGCGTCGAAAGCGATATAAGCCGCGACGTATAGCGATAGGGCTTTTGCGCCGTTGAACGTGCGTCAAAAGTCCCGGTATGTATCAGAACTCCGGCGGTAACAGATTCGGAAACAACGCCCGCGTACGTCTCGTACGCGGGCATTTATGCGCTCCGGCGGGCGTGTACGTCTTCCTATTGATATGCCGGCTGAAAAAGAACGGGGGAGGAGTCTGAGGGACGCCGCCTATAGTGCTAACGTTTAAGAATTATAAAAAGACATTTCGGTAATGCCGGAAACCACATCAATTCCCCCGCTAAAAATCGCGTAACTTCATCTCAACGGATTATTTCACGCGATAGGTCGCGATACACGCGGCGCGAAAAAATTCCCACGCGCGGCCGTGGCCGGCAGTGATCGGATGGAGCAGCTTGTTCCTCCATTGCCCTAAGGCCATGATGGTAATGCGTCCGGACAGTTTGAAATCCGCTGCGATTGAAACGGTCATTTCCGGTTCTCGGTTCGTCAGGGGTTTACCGGTATCGGGATTGTAGAGCGGCTCTTTCATTTCAAACATCACGCCTGCCAAATCAATAAAGAAGGGCATTTGATAGCCCAGTAAAGCGGAAAGGTAATAGGAAAAAGCATTTTGATTAACGCCGTCGTCGTTTTCGTAATACCACTGCTCGCTGCCCTGCGCGCCGGTATAGCGTTGGCAGCTTATTTCATTATAAACCTGCATAACGACATGGTTCCACTCCCCAGGAAAAAGCGCGGCAAGATCGAATTGAACGGTCGCTCCCGCATGGGTATTCCATACCGCGCCGTCCAATCCCGAGCCGTTTACCCCTTCGGGCGGATCCGCAGGAGGCGCATAGCGGCGGTATATGCCCATACCTTTCATGGGGCTGCCGAGCAGCGGATAATTCCAGCCGCTTCCTATTTTTGCGCCGAGGGACACCGTGAAAAACGCAATAGGCGTCCATACCGTATCCGCGAGGACATTAAACGAAACCGGCGATACATTCGCGCCGAGTTTCAGGTTAATATTGTTTCCTGCCGTAAGCGGGTGTTCTCCCCGCAAAAAAGGAAACGTAAAGCTCTGCGTAACGGCGGCCTGCGCTTCCGGCCGAGAAGAGAGCGTCAGCGATACGTCGGTGCGCGTATCCACATCCGAATCATTGGCCCAAAGCGTCCGGGCTGCTACGAAACAAAATATAACGATGATTTTTTTCATGCTGTTTACTACGGATTTGCCGCTTCCGGTCCGTCTTCCGGCCGCGGTTTATGTTATAAAATCCTTTCCTCCTTACTTAGTCGGGTATCGTACTCGGTATAATCAATACGCTTTGAGTATACCGTATTTTTCGCTGATTTTGTAGCGGTTTTTTATATCTTGACAATGCTTTTTTTCCACGCCATGCGATTAGCCGTTAGCCTTAGCTTGTGGCCGCTCGTTATCGGCATTACGCTGCGGCGCGTTATAGCAAGGACGGAGAACAATGTCGGACCTCGAATGGCGGCAAGCCGGCCGCGGGAATGGCAGGGCCGGCTTCTAAGGAAAGATGCGGTGATAACCGGCTTACGGAGCAGGAACCTAGAGGTTTCCGGGCCGCATTGCTTAAAAATTTCGGGGATCCGATGCTTTAATTTTTTCAATTTTTTTCAAATTTTTCAGAAGAGCTTGCATAAATATTTCGCATGGACTATACTTTTTTTTATGTTTATGATAACGGAAGCCGTTACGGACGGCAAGGCGGAATACGCGCCCCCGATCGGCGATCACCGATCAGATTATAATGTAAACAAACTAAAGAATGTCAACCCCCTAACGCCCAAATTTTCACTTTTTTATAGAGACAAATCAAAGGTTTGTCCATTTTTTTCATTTTTTTATGGAGACAAACTAGAGGTCTGTCCTGCCGCTTCAAAAGGAAACTCCGACAAACTAGAGGTCTGTCCTATCGCTTCAAAAGGAAGCCCCGACAAATTAGAGGTCTGTCCTGCCGTCTCAAAGGGAAGCCTCGACAAATCGAAGGTCTGTCCTGCCGTCTCAAGGGGAAACCTCGACAAATTAGAGGTCTGTCCTGCCGTCTCAAAGGGGATCCCCTACGAGTTAGAGGGGAGCCCCTACGAGTTAGAGGGGATCCCCTACGAGTTAGAGGGGAGCCCCTACGAGTCAAAGGGGAACCCCTACGAGTTAGAGGGGAACCCCTGCAAGTCAAAGGGAAGCCCCTACGAGTTAGAGGGGAACCCCTACGAGTTAGAGGGGATCCCCGCCAAGTCAAAGGGGAACCCCTACGAGTTAGAGGGGAGCCCCTACGAGTCAAAGGGGAACCCCGCCAAGTCAAAGGGGAACCCCTACGAGTTAGAGGGGAGCCCCTACGAGTTAGAGGGGATCCCCGCCAAGTCAAAGGGAAGTCTCTCTGCTATAACCGGGGCAAACGGCCTCGTTTATATAAAACCATTATGAAAGGAGAGAAGAGTATGTCTGATAGCAAAGACTGGTTTCCCAAAACCCGCGTCGCGCAGCTTACGATGGCGAAAAACTGGGTGATCATTCTGAACGTAAACGCGGTTACATGGAACATCGCCATGACCGTGGTGACGGACCTGGAAACGCGGACGGACGCCGCGGACGCGGCTCTTACGGCAGCGCAAAACGAGGACACCCGCACGCCGGTTGCGACCGCGCGATGCCGCGAGGCCTTCGATGTCCTGGAAGAGAGCATGAGGGACGTCAAGAAGCGGTATTTTTTCGTTCCCCCGCTTACGGAAGCGGACTTCGTCAGCCTGGGTCTGAAAGTCCCCGACTCTACTGCGACCCCGTCTGGAACGCCGACCGCGCAAGTAACGCTGGAAAATTTTCTGGTGGGACGGCACGAACTGGGCGTCAGGATCGTGTACGTTACCGGCAGCCCTCACGACGCTGCGAACAAGGGGTACCGTATCTGGTACAGCGTTGTTGCCCATGGCGAAACCGCGCCCGCAGACCCCGATGAATTACGCAACTCGTTTTTCACCAAGAGGAAGAAGGATGTGATCGAGTTTGACTTTGGGGACAGCGGGAAGACCGCGTATTTTGCGGTGCAGATCGAAAATGACGGGAAGAAGGGACCTTGGGGTCCGTTGGTATCCGCGCTCATTCCGTAGGAATGAGCGGAACAAAGTTTTTGCTATGCAAAGTTTTTGCTACGCAAAACGGTATGTTATCCGCTTGCGCGGTTAAACATAGAAATTTAGACGGCGGGAAAGACCGCAAAGGAGCACTTCTATTATGAAGAATTGGCTTAAATTTTTTGGGGTTATCACGATTTGCGCGATAACCGGATTTTCTCTCGCGGGCTGCACGGAGTGGGATGATGAAGAGGAAGACGGCG
>JAITAN010000173.1 GCA_031284105.1 Treponema sp.
CCGGGGATTCCCTACCGTGAAGATGGCTATTGCTTTTTTTAGGATTTCATTCGTCTCCCTCAGGTCGACATTTTCTTTCCGCAGCCGAGCCGTCTCTTCATCCCGCGCATTTCCTCTGCCGGTGAAAGCTTTCATATGTCCCGTTTCACTCCGCTTCATCTCCCGCATCCATCGAGCCGGCATATCCCGATTTATGCCAAGGTCTTGGGCAATCTCCGACCGCTTCCGCTTTGTGTTCCGGGCAAGTTCCACCGCCCGTTCCTTAAACTCTTTCGTAAAAACGCTTCTTTCTCCGATGATACTTCCTTCTTTGATCATAGGCTTACCTTCCTGTCCTTTCAAGCGGGGGAGGTTCAAGCCCCTGCCACCGATGGGTAGACTCCTTATCCATTTGGATAGCCCTTTGTGGGGAGCTTCGCGGTGTTTGCTCTGAGGGTTTGCTTGATTACTGCTTATAATTAATACACGTAATGCGCGGCATCGTTCGGCCGCTCCTTCTCTCGGCGCTCTTTTCGTTTGTTTGCGCCGGCTGCAGAACGTCAATCGTAGTAGATACCGTTCACGACAACATCACTCCAGAAAGATGAGTATGATTCGAGGCAGCTTGTTGCACTTGTAGGTTTTTGCGTCACTTTGTGCTGCAAAAACCACGATTTATGGCATGCTTTCGGAGTTTGCAGGATAAAAAATCGTCTAACCAGCGACTTTTTGAGGTTTTTATGCACGAAGTGCAACAAACTCCTAGTAGGGCAGTTTTATTTTTATCCCGCATCTGAAAGCGGGCAGTTCAATATAGACCGAAGAACCAATGACCTGCTGTAAAAAGCCCGTATCTTCCAATCCTTTGGAAACAGACGATGTATGGCCGTTTCCCAGAAAAAACACGGAAGCGCCGACTTCCGCAAACAATGTGAGGAAAATGGGCAGCTCCCAGTCATACCCGATATAACATGAAAGACTTACCGGAGAAAAATCATCGAACCAGCTTTGTTTGCTTGATCTGTTAAATGTTATCTGTGCGCAGTTTATGCGGACCTGCAATACGCTCTGCACATAAAGCGTTGGAACATACGGTTCCTTTGTTCTAAAACGGTACCCACCCGCAACGCCGGGCATGATGAGCGGAGCCGCATTAAAACTCGTCTCCAAAGGCTCATCGCTCCTTTTAGAAAAGAAACCAAATGCCTGCTGCTGCAAACCTACGCTAAAGAACAGACCGCTATTTCCGATAGTACGGGTATACCAGAATTCTGGAAAACGCGCCTGAAAAATTCCTATATCTAAAGAAGACGGATAAAACTTCTGACTGGGAAGGGTCAATTCGTGTCTATCTTTATCGGCAAAGATAATACCGGTACGGGTAACATAGTCTTCATGCGATGCCGTCCATGTATAGGTGCCGGGCAGGGGAATATCAACGCTAATAAAACCGGATTCAGGTATGACGAGCGGTTCTTTGGTAAGACCCGACACTGCCGTACCCGCAGTACCATAAAGGGTAAACAAAGGTTTGAGTATAGGCTTTATAAAATTCCCAAGATCGGTTTTAATGGGAAGCCAATAGTAAAGCAGCAGATCGTCTTCCGTAGGAACGGATTCGGTAAACGTCTTATCAAAGATGTGCAGACTCGAAAAAAGATCGGTAAACATATAGCGTACCGTTACCGTTCCGGTAGTAATATCACCTGAAACGTATATATCGACAAAAACCGGTATATTGCGGCGGGTTGCATCTGCAAGAGGATCCGCGGTTTCCGTTTCGGTATCATACCGGAAGAGGTGAGCGATATGTTCCATGCCGTTCAAGTACGATTCTATTGAGAAAGTCCAGAATTCTTTGGAGGGGAAACTGCCGGTATAGGCGTCCCACACATATACACCCGCTTCACGGGCAAGAAAATAAAAATCATCGTCTATCTGAAAACGATACAGAACATTAACGCTTCCATTCAGATAATCAGGGACACCGGCGTTAGACGCTGCGGGTTCTTGAGCGGCGAGCGCCGTTGTCAGCATTAAGAAAAAAATCAATACAAAACTGTTATACCATTTTACCATTTCAGCAGTACCCCAAAAGATATACAATACCCAAGCATATCGTCCCTTCCAAAGGCATGCCTCGAATAAGTAAACAGTTCAGGCAGCCGGACTTCGCTTATAATTGCGAAACGGGAAAAATGGTATTCCGCGCCAATCCAAAGAGGATCGCCAAGGAAATCGGCGGTCCCGTTTACAAACACAACTGATACGCCGGTTCCTGCCAGCAAACGGAACGGGAATTTTCTATCCGGCAGAAGGTACAAACCCGTTCCAAAACGTAGTTCTTGATACAAGCGCCCCCTGTCAGGATTCAGAGGCTGTTCTTCCTGCCAAAGCGAATACCCGGCTTTGACAAACCAGCGGTCAAGTACAGGATATACACGATACTCAAAGCCCACGCCGTACATGACGGGCGTTGTAGGGATATTTCTGATGTCGATCATAAAACTAACGGCTTGCCGCATCTTTTTGAGCGGTCTAGGGAGGAAAACCGGCTCTTCGGTAACGCCCGCGGAAAGCTCAAAGGGCTGCTCCCAATAGCCTTGTTTGACGGCTGTTCCAAAGACCGGCGCCCCTTGCACAAAAAGAAAAAGCGGCGCGGTAAGCTCCTTATCTTTAACGACTCCCGCGGAAACACGGTTTTCATCACCGAAAAAGACTTCAATGTTGTCTTCAGTTGCTATGAACTTTTGGGGGATGGTTACGGCTCTGTCTCCGGTAAAATCGGCTGAGAAGAAAGACTGCTGATAGCTCTGAATGAGCTTTTCTACGGAACCGTCAATGGTACTATCGGTTGAAAGCCCCGCGTAAAACGGTATCCAAAACGTTTCGCTTGCCCTGATAAAGGCGTCAACCGCGTCATATATGGAAAAACGCCAAAACAGGCGGTCATTGTTGTACGCCGTATATACGGTTATGGCCCAGCGGACGCCTGCGTCCGCACAAACCCGTTGCAGTTCCTCAACCGGGAAACTATCCGTCTCATTCCTGATGTACGGCAGCACCACCTCTATACCCGCGTTATAACATACGGCGTCAACCGCATACACGGTATAGTCGATATTGGGGTATAGATCCCGCGGGACTTGATCTCTTCCTTGATGGTAGAATATAAGAACCGCTCTCGATTCACGGAGGTTTAACGCGGCGTTCGCATCGGTAATACGCTCATCAGCCGGAAGAGAAAGCGGTACTAAACACAACATACAGCCCGCAACCAAAGCTTTTATACGATATTTTTTCATTTTTCGTGCATGATCTCCACGCCGTCCCAATTTCCAGGAGGCGGCTCATGTATATACCGCCTACAGCGTTCAATATAACGATCCGAAGCGAGATCGTTAGGAAGCAGCATACGTACCTTCTCAAAAACCGCAAGAGATTCCTTGAACTGCCGCTCGTAGTACAATGCTACCGCATCTTCGTGAAATTGCCATGCCTCCTGCTCCGCGGGCGTTATTTTTCTTCGTGCGGTGAGAATAGGCACGCCCAGCGTCTTTCCCTTTACGGCCACACGATCGATGGTTCTGCACGGTATTTCACCCTTAATCTTTTCATATATGCTTTCGGAAAAAAGAAGCGGTTCTTTGTACATTTTAGTAAGACCTTCGAGGCGGGACGCAAGATTCACCGAATCGCCGATGACCGTGTAGTTCATTTTCCGTTCGCATCCGATGTTTCCCACTGTAACAATACCGTAATTGATGCCGATACCAATACGGAATTCCGGCGCGCCGGCTTGTATCTGCATTTTGTTGAACTCATTCAGCGCCTCACTCATTTCAATACCGGCTAACACCGAGGAAAGGGCGTCGTTTTCATGCTCCACAACGGCCCCGAAGATAGCCATGATGGCGTCTCCGATATATTTATCCACAATGCCGTCTCTGTCCATGATGATGTTTACCATAATATTGAAGTAACGGTTAAGCGAATTGACCAGCTCGTCCGGCCGCATCTTTTCGGAAATGGTGGTGAAACTCCGTATATCCGAGAAGAGAATGGCAATTTCACGGTTTGTGCCGATCAGCATTCTTTCGGGATTATCAAATATCTCATCAATAACATTTGCAGGTACGTAGAGTTGGAATACGTTTCTGATTTTGCGCTCGCTTCTTCGCGCGACCGCAGCGTCGAATGCATAGTTTTTTATCTCCTTATAGGCTATATCCAGATTTTTGAGCATGGTATTAAATGTATAAGAGAGCTGCCCGACTTCGTCTTTGTAATAAATAGGGACCGTTTTTGCGAGATCGTTCTCTTCTATGATACGCTTCATGACGGAAACTACGTTTTCTATGGGCATGGTGATGTAACCGCTCATCATCAAGAGGAACAAAACGCCGATTATCAGGGTACCGATCAATATAAAAGCCGATGTTCTGAATATCTGCTCTACGGGTCCGTAGAATTGACCCCGTTCCTCGGTAACAAAAACCTGCCATCCAAAGGGCGAAAACGGCATGGTATAGACAACACGTTCAATGCCGCCGATCCGCATAAAAAAGAAACGCTCTTGTTCGATTTGGGTGCTTTCAATAAGCGCGACGGCTTCTTCCGGCGAGACAACGATATTGCCCGCGGTCATGTCGGTATTCGCCCCCTCGTCAAGCGCAAAAATAGCCTCCGTGGAGCTGCGGAGTATGCCGTACGCGAAATTTTCAACCGCATCTTTTGCGGCGGCTTCCATTAAGAGATTACCTACCATGTTATTATCAACAACAAGGTTCCACTGTCCCTCCGCGTAACTTATGACTTCTTCGGCCTTGAAATTCAAGGAGCCGACCGCCAATTTGTTTACCGCGTTCACGGCCAAAAGGTATGATACGCCGCCAACCATTGTAACCGCCAGCATCAAAAGAGGAACAACAATGAATAATATTTTAGCTCTAATTTTCATTTATTTATCTATCTATTCTTTCAATCCACGCGTCCGCAAAGGGCGCAGCCCGATGGTAAGGCTGAAAAATACTCAAGAATACAGGAATACATGTATACCGCGCGTATTCTCCTGCATACCTCAATCGTAGTCTTTTAATCATTATAGGAACTCTTGCGGTCATTACAAGAAGTCTTTTAGCCGCTATAAGAAGTCTTTTAGTCATTACAAGAAGTCTTTTAGCCGCTATAAGAAGTCTTTTAGTCATTACAAGAAGTCTTTTAACCGCTATAAGAAGTCTTTTAATCATTACAAGAAGTCTTTTAGCCGCTATAAGAAGTCTTTTAATCATTACAAGAAGTCTTTTAACCGCTATAAGAGGTCTTTTAATCATTACAAGAAGTCTTTTAGCCATTACAAGAAGTCTTGCAACCGGTACAAGAAATCCGCCGGTGCGGGTAAGAGTTCCGTTTATCATTGTAAAGACGCCCATTGAACTATGAGAAAAGATATTTTTCGATGTACGATTAACCGATTAGCCTTCAAGCCGGATCCTCTTCCGTTTTCGCTTCGACAGAAGGAACGGCATAAGGTATATGAGAATAGAAATGGGAGACGGTCATGTCCAAACCGGCGTCGCAGAAACCGTTTTGTATACTTTTATACAATCCCGAATATACGGCAGGCACCTTCTCAATCGCTTTCGTGTATACGTTTAGTTCATAATGCGCATAAAAATCATCCATTCTAGTCTGCAGCACGAAGGGCATGGGATCGTGTTCCACGTATTCCGTCTTGAGCGCGGATTCAATGAGGATTGAATGTACCGTCTGCCAGGGGGTTGAGTATCCAAAGGTAATATCCACATGCAGGATAAGTCCGTGATCGTTCTCGTTATCCGCCGAGAAATTGTAATTGGTGATACTTGAAGTGAGTATCATGGCATTGGGGAAGGTAATATACTCGTTTTTATGGGTACGCAGCCGCGTTACCGTCGGGGTTTTTTCCACCACAAACCCTATGATGTCGCCGATCTTGATCCGATCTCCCAACTTGAACGGTCTCATGTAGGTAACGACAATACCCGCGACAAGATTACCGATAACGGAACTTGAGCCTAACGAGAATAAAATACCGACAAATACGGAAACGCCTTTGAAAATATCGGATTCAGAATTGGGCAAAAGCGGGTATATGAGGATAATGGTGAACGCGTATATCAATATCCGCAGTATATTAAAGGTCGGCTGGGCCCAGTCCGCGTAAAACCCCGGCACGACCAGTTTGCCTTTTTCAATCTGCGAGGTAAAAAACCGCAGCGCTTTTATCGCATAATTGGCCGCCACCATGGTAATTGCGATGGTTATAAGATTGGGAATATACTTGATGATTGCAAGACCCATGTTTCTGATAGGGGAAATAATATAACCGAGCAGTTTCGCCGCAACGCCGCGCGTTTGCTCAAAAATACCGAAAAGCGCGAGCAGGGTTAAATAGATAATCAAAATATACACAACATAATTGACTATTTTTAACAGAAAAAGCGCTACTTTCGTTATTTGCTGCGAATCAAAAAGCGTATATTTCTTGAAAACAATAGGCTTGATTTTTGTACCGTCTTGTATTTTCTGCTGCAGCTTTCCAAAAAGATAACTTACCAGCCGAATGAGCAGAACCATGAAGATGACCGCGGCAACGGCGACGCCGATTCTGATAAATATGTTTGTCCCTATGAGTCTGTTCAGCAAAGAAGAAACATTTGACTCAACAGTCGCCTCTACCGAATCCGTCTGGGCAAACAGCGCGGAAGTTGAAAGAATAAAAAAGAATATGAACGTCTTTCGTATATTATTCATAATGGTATCCCTCTTTTTTCATGGAAAACAAGCACCCTCTTCCCCATACCGGTATAGAACCGGAAATCATACGCTTCCCTTTGCACCACATACATCTCTGATTACCAATCTTTTGTTTCCGCTTTCCGGGAAAAGATAATCATTAGCAGAAGATGCTGTTTTACGTACTTTTTCATATCATAGCTCTTTTATATTCTTTTGTCTATCACGTTTTGCGAGATTTTCAAAAAGGAGTATAAAAAGACAAAGGAATTTGGTATGATGGTATAAGAGAACCGGTATTAGACGTACGCGCGGGAAAAGCGTACGGCCGCATGGCGAAGATCGGTCCGCAGAATGTGTATAACATGTGAACAAATTTGTCCGTTTGCGCTTCAAAACCGTTAAACAAGAAAGAAATGTCGAAATTCACGGTTTAAATTTGGAAGGGCTGTTAATATCTCATATAATTCTTTGTTATACAACATATTATATAAAACTTCCGACATTCTGCGGTTTGGTATGATAAAAACCTCCAAGTATGCTATAATAGCGCCGGTTGTGGAAAACATGTGAATGCTTGTGAATTTTTACAAGAAAAATAGATAAGGAAATGCTGTGGCAGGTTGGGATTACGAATTTTTTTGGAAAGAAATCTTGAATCAAATGGCCGAAGAGCTCGGGGAACAGGAATTCTCACGCTGGTTTACCCTGTTGGAATACCTCGGTGCAACGGAAAATAGTATAGTTTTAGGCGTACCCTCAAATTTTTACCGGGAAGAAATGAAACGGCGATACAAAACCCGTATTGAAGAAAAGCTCAAATTGATAATTGAGAGAAACATAGGTCTTGTCTTTGAAATTGTACAGCAGCAGCCCAAGACAATGGTTCAATCCAAGCCGGAGGAACTTCCGCCTACGGAAACAGCCGGCGAATTTAAAGAAAAAAAAGAAAGTTGGAGAAAACCGGACGATATGTTCTCATATCAGGCGGCAACTGTAGATACTCCACATGCAGATGCTCCGGCCGTTTCCGGGCGTACTACAACGAAGCGGCATCCGCAGCTGAAAGCGGAGTACACCTTTGACGCCTATATCATCGGGGATAACAACAGCTTTGCGGCAAATGCGGCGATAGCGATAGCGAAGAACCCGGGCATTACATATAACCCATTCTTCTTATACGGCGGTGTGGGACTCGGAAAAACGCATCTTCTACAGGCAATTGGAAACTATGTGTACGCCCATTCTCCCGAAACAAAAATCGTGTATATCAATACCGAATCTTTTCTGAATGAGTACGTTGATGCGCTTAAAGAAAAAAACATGAGTTCCTTCAAGAAAAAGTACCGGTACGTTGATGTATTGCTCATGGACGATGTTCACTTTGTTCAGGAAAAGGAAGGACTTCAAGAAGAACTTTTTCACACGTTTAATACCCTTTATGAATCGAATAAACAGATTGTTTTTACGTGTGATCGTCCCGCTACGGAACTGAAAACAATTTCAGACCGTTTGCGCTCGCGGTTTGAACGAGGTCTCAACATAGACCTTCAGCCGCCGAATTACGAGACGCGGTATGCCATTCTCAAAAAGAAGGCGGAATCTAAAAATGTAGCCATTACCGATGATATACTCGCCCTTATAAGCAAGAACGTCTCATCGAATGTCCGTGATCTTGAAGCCGCGCTCACCACCTTGGTCGCCTATGCCGATCTGGTGGGGAAGACTGTAACCGTTGAAATTGCGCGGCAGCAGCTCAAAGACGTATTTGCGGCTCCCAAGCAAACCAATATGTCCATAGACATCATTCAGCGGGTGGTGGCGGAGTATTTCAAAATAACGCCTAATGATCTTAAAGGAAAGAAAAAGTCTCAAAGCGTGGTGTATCCACGCCAGCTCGCCATCTACATATCCCGCGAAATCACCGAATTTTCTACAACCGAGATAGGACAAGCTTTCGGCGGACGGGATCATACAACGGCGATGCATTCATGTAACAAGATCAGAGAACGCATACAAACAGACCCAACGCTTGATTCAATCATACAGACCCTTATCAGAATGATAAAGGAGTACAACGCCAAAACGTAACCGATACGCAAAGATGTGTCTAGATCTAAAAATATCCCTTGTAAATTTGTGAATTTCTATGTATAATACGGTATAAATCGTGTATTTATAAAGAAGCCTGTGAATACCGTGAAGTAGAGGAAGTTTTTTCCAGAATTTGTGTAAACTGTAAAATTTTGAACTATAATGAGATGAGCGGTTTATGCACATATTACATGCCCTTATTATTATTACTATTATTATATATATAAATTCTTTATAATAATAAGGAAGGAGAATGAAATGAAATTTTCTTGTGAGCGAAGCGTTCTGCTTAAAGAAATTGGAATTGCGCAAGAGATCATCGCATCAAGAAATGCGATCTCTATTCTATCAAATATCTATATTGAAGCGGCGAATGATACGCTTATCATCAAAGCCACGGATATAAAGGTCAATTTTGAGACAAAGGTTCCGGTTACCGTGATAGAGCCGGGCGCCACAACCGTATTTTGTGATAAGTTTTTAGGAATTCTATCTTCAATACCGGATGGAGAATTGGAATTTGAGCATGTTGACACGAAAGTCATCATAAAACCGACAACTAAGAAGGTTAAATTTCAACTTAGAAGCATCGCCTCTGATAATTTTCCCGTGTTTCCGATGCCGAATGAGGAAAAGTGCTTCTCTATGCCCATAAAAGATTTTAAGGAAATGATACACCAGACCGTATTTGCCGTTTCCGATGATGAGACGCGCTATTTTATGACCGGCGTTTTGTTTGAGAAAATCGAGTCTAAAGTGAATATGGTTGCAACAGACGGCAGGCGGCTTGCTTTTATAAGTAAGGACATCGATAATGAAACAGCCGATTTTTCAGCCGTTATCGTGCCTCCAAAGATACTTACCATCATCACGAAACGGGCGGGAGACGAGGGACTTATTTCAATTTCCGTTACAGATAAGCTCATCTTTGTACGTTTCGGATCGTACGAGCTTTCATCCGTTTTGATAGACGGACAGTTCCCCAGCTATCATCGTGTTATTCCCGAGAACCACGAATACCACTTTACCTTAAATCGTATCGAGACGCTTGACGCGCTTAAACGCGTATCGCTCTTTGTTGAAAAATCCCACCGTATCTTCCTGAGTTTAACGCCCGGCGTACTTGCCATAGCGTCCGAAGAAGGCGAATTCGGCGTTGCGAATGAAGAAATTCCGTGCAGATACGATGGGGAGCCGGTTTCAATCGCCATGAATTACCGGTATGTGGAAGAGCCGTTTAAGGTAATGAATAATGACGACATAAGCATATATTTTACCGATACCAGTAAGGCAGTTACCATTAAACCGGAACCGGCAAGCGATTTCCTGCACGTTGTGATGCCCATGCAGTTGTAGCCCAGTAAGATGCTTATATCGTCTTTGCGTTTTGTTTCTTTCAGAAATGTACGTGATGCCGAAGTTGCTACTCAGGCGAAAGATGTTTTTCTAGTTGGTGAAAACGGACAGGGAAAGACCAATTTTCTTGAAGGCGTTTATTTTTGCTCGTACGCTTCATCATTCCGTTCTGTGAACGACCGTGAGCTTATTTGTAATACGATTCATAATGCCGCTGAAAATGGTGAAGCGAATGAAAGAAAAAGCAAGGGCTGTTCGGTACAGGCGCGATTTATGATGCAGACAACGCCTGTACTCTATGAAAAAGTTTTGGTAAAAATCGAAGATAACCGTAAAACAATCATTATTGATGGAAAGAAAGTCGAAGACCGGAAAGAACTCCTCTCTGTAGCGCCGTGCATCGTGTTTTGTCATGAAGATATGGTTTTTGCCGCAGGTACACCGGAAAATCGAAGGTGGTTTTTCGATCAAAGCCAAAGCCTCTGCGATCCTGTGTATGTGGACGATCTCCGCAACTACCGGAAAATTCTCAGAAGCAGAAACATTGTACTGAAAGACTACGAAAACGATGCGTTATACAAAACGCAGATGCTCGATGTACTCGATCCTCAGTTGGCGCGATACGGTATACATATCATGAAAAAGCGCTCCGAGGCTGTACGGCTTTTTTCGCAGACGTTTACACCGCTTTACGCATATGTTTCGGGTATTGACAATATCGAAGTACGGTACATTCCTTCGTGGAATTTGCGGGCTTACCGGCAGCAGAGGCAGCGGAAAAGCTCTGCCGCAACATCACCTGCGGATGCAGCGGCGAACGATTCTGTTTCCGATGAAGAACCGGACGAGGAAACAATTGTTGCGTTGTTGAAAAACCGGCGTGAAGGTGATTGTTCTTTCGGCGTTACTATGACGGGACCCCACCGCGACAAGTATGCGTTTACCTGCAAAGGCGCCGATTTTGCACGAACCGCTTCTACCGGGCAGCGGCGGCTTCTTGTATTGCTGCTGCGCGCTGCGGAGGCGCGGCGTTTTTCGGATATGAGCGGAAAAAAGCCGATTTTATTGTTGGACGATGTGCTTTTGGAGCTTGATCCTGAAAAACGTTACCGGTTTCTTGAAGTGTTGCCGGAATACGATCAGGCGTTTTATACGTTTTTGCCGGAAGAACCGTATCTGCGGTATCAAAAATTCGATACCATTGTATACAAAGCGGCTAACGGCGTTCTATCAAGGATGGATGGATGAAAAAAGATGAAAAAAGCAGGCGATCTCCTTTCGTTATTTTTTGACGAATACACAGCGTACAATACTCGAAGAATTTCAAAGGTGTTTACCTCATGGGCGGCCATTGCCAAAGAGCAGCGTATTCCGGCCGCAGTCGATCATGCCAAAATCGTTGAGCTTGAGCGGAATATCGTGTTTATTGAGGCGGATCATCCGGGGTGGATTCAGATTTTACAGACCAAGCAGCAAGAGCTTCTGGAGAGTTTTAGGCAAAGGTTTCCTGAATTGACCATCAGCGGCATTTCATTCCGGTTAAGCAAGGGCGCGATACAGGCGTGGGAAGATAACGGCGCGGAGTATGCGGAGCAAGCTGCCGCGGAGGGAACCGGCGCTTCCGAAGCGGCCGCGCCGCGTTCTGATGACGCTTTATCGAACATAGAAAACAATGCGGCATTTAAGAAACTTGTTCTGAATATGAAAGAAGGAACGATATAGTATGAGACGCCCTTGTATGTCAACATAAATTCGGTACAAATGAACGAAAAGCCCCTTGACGGGAGATACGTTTCTTTGTATGATTAGTCCCTTGCCGAGGTGGTGGAATGGTAGACACCGGGGACTTAAAATCCCCTCCTTGTAATGAGGGTACGGGTTCAACTCCCGTTCTCGGCAGATTAGCGCCCATATATAAAAAGAAATAGCCCGCTGAAATCTGACGGTACTCTTCTTATATACGTAACAAGCGATGGTTTTGCACGGCGTAATATGCGCTAGGCAAACGGAAGCCGTGAGGCTTCCAAGGCAGGGCCGGTTCACGCCTCCCCTACCCTTCACACGAAGGGACCTGTGCGCCCTCCGTTACCAGAGTTTTCAAAGGAGATGTTTATGTATAGGCCTGGCCGGCGCGCGCCCCCCCACCCTTCCACCCCAGGGCCCGGGGGCCCCCCGGTTAACCTTTTTTTAAACGGTTTTTTTTTTTTTTTGGGCGGGCCGTGGGGGCCCCCCCCCCCCCCCCCGTGTTCCCCGCCGAAGCATAACAACCCTCGGCCCAGCGGATGCGGCCGGAAGCTTTATTTCATGTGATAATTCCGTCTATCCTCAAAAACACATCTTTTCTTATATACACGCTGTTCTTATATCAATAGAACATTACCGTTATCTCATGGTTCTTGTTGCGGCGCGGAGCCGGAACGTTGGGGAACCCTATTGTTATGTGCATGACCGCGTTGCGGTTGCAATATATACGGAAAAAGCCTCCGGATATACCGTCTGCCTTGGCCGGTATGGGTATACCGGAGAGCTGCTTCCGTGCAAACTTTTTTAATAGGAGAGTAAAAATTATGTACCAAAAGACATGGTTTTTCAAGGGCATACTGGGCGTAAGTCTGGCGTGCGGGTTGCTGCTGTTAAGCGGCTGTGGTATGTCTGGGGAAGAAACAACGTACACCGTCAGTTTTAGCTCTGGAGA
>JAITAN010000209.1 GCA_031284105.1 Treponema sp.
CCTGGAAAACCGCTAACAACGATGCCCTCATGAAGGGCTAACCGTTCTTCTTCCCGCTTATTTCGTCAATGCGTACTTTCCAGACGCCGGTTACGGCCAGAGAGCGTTCTATTGCCTCGTCAAAAGCGGCCATGTTTCCCGGCGTATAGCGCGCGCAGATACGCTTCAGCGCACGGATTTTCTCATCCTTATCCGGTATCTCTTCCGCAACGCCCGATACAACGGCGCTCTCATAATGCAGCGTAAACTTCCCTTCCGGCGCGCTTACCGCGCCTACAAAAGTGAGGCAAACCTTCGGACGCGCCCTCATGTTGGTGATTTTCTTTCCTTCGCGCGCGCAGTGAAAATACACGTATTCACCGTCCCGCACCGGCGACAGAGGCATACAATACGGCGTTCCGTCATCATTCACCGTGGCAAGCGCGGCAAACGCCGCCCTGTCAATCACCTGCTCGGCATACGCTCTGTCCATTTCCCGATCTTTTCTTCGCATATGTTTTTCCTTGACGCATAGAGTATATATATATTATAACATAGCTATGGTTATTGGAATAGATATAGGCAGTACCACTACAAAGGCCGTTTCCATAGAGAATGGAGCGGTTGTCAAAAAGATAAAGACCAAAGCGGTTGACGCGGTTACCTCGGCCGCAGGGGCTTTTGGGAAAATGCTCATAGAAAACGACATACAGATCGGGCAGATTGAACGGATTATGATAACGGGCGCGGGCGCGACCAAGATCAAAAACGCTATTTTCGGTATTCCGACCAAGCGGGTTGACGAGATTGCGGCAATCGGCGTAGGGGGAAAATTTCTCTCCGAAAAAGACTCCATTGTCATTGCGAATATCGGTACGGGCACGGCTATTATCGAGGTGAAAAAAGACAAAATCTCCCACATCGGCGGTTCCGGCGTGGGCGGCGGCACCATACTCGGACTTGCAAAGAAACTGCTCGCCACATCGCAGTTTAGCGCGGTCATGGAGCTTGCGAAAGACGGTAATCTGAATCAGGTAGACCTCCTCCTCGAAGACATCACGGACACGGGTATCAGCTTTCTCAACAAAGAAGCCACCGCGTCAAACTTCGGAAAGATGCTCGATTCAGCCCGCAATGAAGATATTGCGCTCGGTATCCTCAACATGGTGTATCAGGTCATCGGTATGCTTGCCGTGTTTGCGGCGAAATCAAAGAACATAGACCGCGTTATCGTTACGGGCAATGGCAGCGCCAACCCCATAGGCAAAAACATTCTGGCGGCCATTACCGATATGTACCATATTCAATTTGAATATCCGTCAAACGCGGTCTATGCAACCGCCATAGGCGCGGGGCTTGCGGATCCCCCGTATATCACGCTATGAACAACGCCGTTGTGAACAACTCTGTTGCGCGTAACGAAGCTATGGTACCGGTTTGTACGCCATGACCCCTGTTCTGCAAACAGAAATTATACGGAAGTCGCTGCATTTCCTCATTGGGTTCAGCCCGCTTTTGGCATCAATCAACCGTCTGTGGACCGTTGTGCTGCTCGCTTGCGGCATGGTTTTTTACGCGGCCATGGAAATCCTGCGGCTTAAAGGCGTCCGTATTCCGCTTCTTTCACTGATAACCGAAAAGGCGATGCGCGAGCGGGACCGCGGGTTCGTAAAGGGACCGGTAACCCTTGGCATGGGAGCGCTTTTTTCCCTTCTGCTGTTTCCCCTCCCCATCGCGCACATCGCTATTTACGCGCTTGCCTTTGGAGACGGGCTTTCAAGTCTTGCGGGGAGGTTATTCGGGCGGTTCTACCCGCGCTTCCTGTGCGGAAAGAGCATAGAAGGCTCGGCAGCCTGCTTTGCGGCGGTTTTTTTAGCCGCGTTTTTGGTATCCCGTTCCGTGCGGATGAGCCTGATCGCCGCAGCAACGGCAACCGTCGTTGAAGCCCTTCCGCTCAAGGACTGGGACAACCTCGCAATTCCGCTTGCAACGGGCATGGCGCTTTCTTTTTTTTTATAAAAAAATATAGAAAATTATAGAAAATTATGAAGTCCGCCGTTTTTCTTCGAGGCATCCGTCTGTTTGAATATTTTGATACTGCGGATAAAAGCCCCGAACAGCGCGCCGGCGCGCCGCGCCGTCTATCAAGGCTGCCGCGTTCCCGCGCCGGAACCGCGGCAAAGCGCGGGCGGGCTACTTCAATCCCGCGGCTATATCCGGTCTTTTCCAGCGCGCCGCTACATCAGCGGGCGTTTCCCCCGATATGTTGCGGGCGTACTTATCCGCGCCGAGGCGGATAAGCTGGTTGGCTTCGTCAATCGTACCGTATTGGGCCGCGTAATGCAGAACCGTATTACCCGATCTATCTTTTGCGGCGATGGCGGGGCCTGAAAAAAGCGCCTCTACCGCATCTTTACCCTTGGCAAGCGCGATGGTCGCGGGGCTTTTGCCGTCTCCCGCTTCGGAAAATACATCGGAACCCGCAGCGGCCAAGATTGTCGCAAGGTCCCAGTTTTCTATATCTATCGCAAGCCTCAAGGGAATCCTCCCGGTCGAATCAATGGCCGTGAGTTTCGCATTCTGGCCGATGATCGCCTGAACCATGGGCAGCGGCGCTTTATCACGAATCGCGATATGCAGCGGGGATAACCCGTCGTCATCGGCAAGGAACACGCGGTTATTTGCAAGCAGCAGGCTTACCATGCCGGGAGAAGTAACAATGGCGATGCGGAACGGCGTCTGTCCCTGTAAATTCCGCGCATGGATGGAAGCGCCCAGTTGTAGAAGCGCGCCCGCTAAATCGGTGCGGTTCATCTTAACCGCAAGGTGAAGCGGCGTATCGCCTACCATGTTTCTGGCGCCGACGTCCGCGCCCAAAGCCGCAAGCCGCGCGGCCGGATCCGAGAAGCCGCCCACAACGGCTTCCATAAGCGGGGTGTTGCCTTCCGCATCGCGCGCGTCGATATTCGCGCCGTTTTTGGTAAGGAGCAGTTCCAAGTTCGTATTGCCGAGCCGCACCGCATCGTGCAGGGCTGTTTTACCGTTCAGCGCATGGGCGTTCACATCGATCTTCAGCGCGATGAGGGTTTCCGCCGCTTTGTCCGCGTCCCAGCGCACGGCCGCATGGAGCGCGGTATTGCCGAGCTTGTCCCGCGTATCGATAATGGGCGTATCGGCCGTCGTAACAAAAACGCGGATGGTCGACGGCGCGTTGTATCTGACCGCGGTAAACAGGGGCGTTTCGCCGGTGGCGTTCTGGGCGTCAATAGCCGCGCCGAGTTCTACCATGCGCGGAATGTACGCATCAAGTTTCCACTGAGCCGCGTAATGCAGCGCGGTATTGCCAAGCCCATCCCGTGCGGTAAGCGTCTGGGAGGTAAGCATCCACTGCCGGAGTTTCCGGTCCGGGGAGAAAAAGGTCGTGTAGAGCGGGCTTTCGCCTTTGGCGTTAGCCGCGAATATGTCCGCGTTTCTGGA
The DNA here is from genome assembly GCA_031284105.1 of Treponema sp. Classification (GTDB taxonomy): domain Bacteria; phylum Spirochaetota; class Spirochaetia; order Treponematales; family Breznakiellaceae; genus JAIRKH01. The sequence goes on from JAITAN010000209.1 coordinate 3,457, forward strand.
AAGAAGGAGCGTACCTATAGGTTCATCATTCTGCCTGACCGCTATGGTAAGGCTCGTGTCCCCCGCCTTATTGCGCGCGTCAACCGGCGCGCCCTTATCAAGTATGGTAGTGATGGTATCGGCGCCGGCGCCGTATGCAACGGTAATGTGCAGAATCGTATTACCCGCGCCGTCGCTTTGCATAACGGTTTCCGGCGTGATGAGCAGGGGCAGCATGGCCGCGTTGCCGGTGAGTACTTTTTCAAAAGGCGTCAGCCCCGCATTATCCCCCGCGAAAATATCCGATTTATAATCAAGAAGCAGGGGAATATAGGCGGGTTTGTTTTCTTCAACCGCAAGATAGAGCGGCGTTTTTCCCTCAATGCTGCGGATAGACGCATCGGCGCCGCCTTCAAGCAGGAGCCGTACTATCGCGTTGTCCGCATTCAAAGTAATAACGATATGGAGCGGAGACTCGCCGTGTTCATCGCGGAGGTTGGGGTTTGCATCATGGGCAAGCAACAGGCTCAAAGCCTGTTGATGTACACCGGCGGGTATGGCGATGTGCATGATGGAGTTGCCTTTTGCATCCTGGGCGTTCACGTCCGCGCCTTTCGCGATGAGCATTTCCATACCGGCGATATGTCCGTTCATAGCCGCCTCATGCAGGGGCGTTGAACCGGCCGCGGTTTTCATGCCGACGTCCGCGTCCCGGTCAAGCAGGTACGCGATAAGCCCCGTATACCCTTGGCGCGCGGCATAGTGCAGCGGCGTGATGCCGTCCCCGATGCGCAGATCGAAATTGGAGCTCCGTATCGCAGGCGCTATGTAGGTGAAGAGCGGCGCAGGCGAATACGCTCCGGCGCGGATGAGTATTTCCGCGGCTTCCATGTGAACTTTTGAGTCCGGGCGGCCCAATGCGAGATCGAGCAGGGTTTTCCCCTCAGCGTCCGCAGCGGTTATAATGGAAGGCGTCTCTATCATCGCTTTCAGCACGGGTAGTTTCGTCAGCGCGACCGCAGCGGGCGTGGTGTTTTCGGGCATGGGTCTGAAAATTTCGGACTTACCCTCGATAAGCGTATGAGTTGTCCGGGACTGGGCGTCCGTACCGCCGTCATTCGACACGTTTATTGCAAGAGGCGTCCGTCCCTGGGTATCCGGCGCGTTCACATCCGCGCCCATAAAAATAAAATACGCGGCCAACTGGTAATCGTTATTAGCGGCGGCATAGTGGAGGGGCGTCATCCCGTTTTCAGGGTTGACTTCGCGCACGTCAACCTCGCCGGTAAAGTACGCTTTCGCCTCCTCGCTGTTTCCGCTCCTCAGCGCGGCCCAGACGCCGCTCTCTTCCGGCAATTCGACTGCGGGTTCCGCGCCGGACGGCTCTTCCTTTGTATCGGGCTTTGATTTACAGGCATCGAACACAAGGATAGTGAGTATGCCGCTTATAAGAATAATCCGTTTTGCGATTTTTGATACAACAGCTTTTGAAAAGATTGAAAATATCGAAGGATTAATAATATTCATATTTTATTATCGGCAGATGGGGTATACCGCATAAATGCGGACGATACCGGTTCTAAAGCGCGTCATGCCTTCTTCCCCGTATGGGCAACGGACATTCGTACTTTAATATAAAAATGCGGCTATGAATAGTTTTGAATTTCGGCAGGTTTTACGTGAAATAATAACGCGCGTATCCCCTGACGTATATCTGACCAAAGAGACCCATTGAGAAACCTCACGGGTATACATGAGCGGATAACTGCGAAAGTAATTCACCGCTATACTGAAAACAAACGCAATGATTTTGCATGGCGATTTAGGGGAAACTTGTACCTTAATAGGGGGAAATTTCAAGTCAATAGTTGGAAATTTCAAATCAAAATTTCCAAATTTCAAGTTAAAATTTTCAAATTTCAAGTCAATAGTTGGAAATTTCAAGTTAAAATTTTCAAATTTCAAGTTAAAATTTTCAAATTTCAAGTCAAAATTTCCAAATTTCAAGTTAAAATTTTCAAATTTCAAGTCAATAGTTGGAAATTTCAAGTCAAAATTTTCAAATTTCAAGTCAAAATTTCTAAATTTCAAGTCAAAATTTTCAAATTTCAAGTCAAAATTTTCAAATTTTAAGTCAATGGTTTTAACCGGCAAGTCGATAGTTACAACCGGCAAGTCGATAGGGAAGCCCGTTCAAGGGGCATGTCCCCGGGCGCGTTCACGCAACGATAAGCGCGGCGCGGCGGGTATACTTTGCAAGGCGCATTACCATTCGAGTTCGCCCATACGGGAACCGCGGCTTACATGAGGCGGCCGGATTGGGGGGTGGCGGAAGCCCCGCCTAAGCCCGTGAAACGGGCGGCGCGGGGCTGGAGACAGGGGGGCGCGGCGGGCGGGCCGCCGTATGCGGCCCCAAGTATGGAAACAGCGCCCCCCTCTTTATGAATAAACCGACGCTCCCCTACGGTATTTTTAGCCTTTTCCAGCTTGAGCAAACCGTATGCACGCCGAAGGACGGAGCGGCGGGTAAAAAGCGCGGCGTTTTTTCAAGCCCGCGCCGATTGCGGGGGCATCCCGCGAACCCTGCGGAGACTCCCGTACCGCGGGTACGCGCCGCTCGATGCGCTCCGCCGCCGCGGACGTAGGACGAGCCGCCGGTTTTGTAGTACGCGCCATCGGTACTGTAGTACGCGCCATTAGTACTGTAGTACGAATCATCGGTACTGTAGTACGCGCTGTTCGTACTGTAGTACGGACCATCGGTACCGTAGTGTAATACGGGCCCGTGAGAAAAGGCTATAACGGAATCGGCGCGGGACGGGACGTCTATGCGCGGGCATGAGCGCATCCCCCAAGCGGACCGCGCTTTTTAGACGCATCCGGACAAAATCTTCCATTGACAAGGGCGGTCATTTACAGTCATACTAGCTTTATAGGAGCGGCGACTAGTATGAAAGAAAAGCAAAAAGCCTTTTTGGTTCCCCATCCCCCGTTAATCGTTCCCGGTATAGGGAAGGGCGGTGAAATTCCCGGGACGCGGCGCGCGTATGTACAGGCCGCGGAAGAAATCAACCGCGAAAATCCCGAAACCATTATCATCGTTTCACCGCACAGCGCTTGTTACGCGGATTATTTCCATATTTCACCCGGAACATCCGCATCGGGCGATTTCGGTTTATTCCGCGCCCCGCATATCCGGTTCTCTGTGGAATATGATGAAGAACTAGCCGGTTGTATCGGCAAAACAGCCGAAAAAGCCGGCATACCCGCGGGAAAGCTCGGCGAGCGGGACGCCGGATTGGATCACGGTACCATGGTGCCGCTTTATTTTCTCTCCCCGTCTCCGCACGCCCGCCGGATTATCCGCATCGGGCTTTCCGGGTTCCCGTTGATTGACCATTACCGGTTCGGCATGTGCATACGGGACGCCGCGGATACCGTAGGGCGGGCGGTTGTACTGGCGGCAAGCGGCGATATGTCCCACAAGCTGAGCGCGGACGGTCCTTATGGTTTTGCGAAAGAAGGTCCCGAACACGATGCCTTTGTCAAAGATTGCGTTGCAAACGCCGATTTCAGACGCCTTCTGTCTATTGATCCCGCGCTCTGCGAGCGTGCGGCCGAGTGCGGTTTTCGCAGCCTTGCGGTTCTCGCGGGTTTTCTGGACGGCATGACGGTACGCGCCCGCGCGCTGCATTATGAATGCCCGTTCGGCGTAGGCTATCTCACGGCCGCGTTTTCAGGCCATGCGGACCGCGCATCAACCGGCGGCGCCCCATCCCTTTTGCCGCTTCTGCTTGCCGATAAAAAGGCCCGTCTTGCGCAAAAACGCGGCACGGACGATCCGTATGTACGGCTCGCGATTGATGCGGTTGAATATTTCGTGAGAACCGGAAAAACCACGGCCCCGCCCGCGCGGCCCAAAGATGTGCCCGCCGGTATGCGTGAAAAGCGTGCGGGCGTGTTTGTATCCATTAAAAAAGACGGCGTTTTACGCGGCTGCATCGGTACGATAGCGCCCGTACACAAGAACATAGCGCTGGAAATCATCGAAAACGGCGTATCCGCGGCATCGCGGGATCCGCGGTTCCCGCGGATTACGGAAGAAGAGCTGGAATCGCTCAGCTACAGCGTTGACGTCCTCGCTCCGCCCGAACCAATCGGCGGCCCCGATGAGCTTGATGCCGTGAAATACGGCGTTATCGTGAGCTGCGGAAACAGGCGCGGCTTGCTTCTGCCCAATCTTGACGGCGTGGATACCGTGCAGGAACAGATCTCCATTGCCTTGCGAAAGGGCGGCATACAACCGCATGAGCCGTATACCCTTGAACGGTTTGAAGTTACGCGCCATACATAACATGATGAAGAAAGAAGCGCTTTTTTACGAAAAAAACGGTGAAACGGTAATATGCCGTCTCTGTCCCCATGCGTGCAGACTGCGGGAAGGACAGACCGGTCTTTGCTCCGCGCGCCGCGCATCGGGCGGCGTCCTGTTTGCGGAAAACTACGGGCGCATCTCCTCGGCCGCGCTTGATCCGATAGAAAAAAAGCCGCTTAAGCGTTTCTTTCCCGGCTCAAACATCCTCTCCGTCGGCAGTTACGGCTGTAACATGAGGTGCGCTTTTTGTCAGAATTTTTCCATCTCTCAGATGAAGCCCCTCACCGGCTATCCAACGGATAGCCGGCCCGATGCGTTGCCGCCTGAAAAGCTCCTTGAAGCCGCGTTGTCTATGCCCGGAAATCTGGGCGTCGCCTTTACCTATAACGAGCCGCTTATCGGTATAGAATACATTCTTGAGGCCGCGCCCCTGCTCCGAAAACACGGCTTAAAGGTCGTGCTGGTTACAAACGGCATGATTCTGGAGGAGCCGTTGGCAATGGCGCTTCCGCTGGTTGACGCCATGAACATAGACCTCAAGGCATTTTCGGAGAAATTCTACCGCAGACACGGCGGTTCGTTTGAGACCGTTAAGAGAACCATAGAAACAAGCGCGCAAAGCTGCCATGTTGAAGTAACAACGCTGATCGTGCCCGATGAAAATGACGGTGAGGAGGAAATGGCCGCGCTTGCCGGATGGCTCGCTTTGGTTTCGGCGCGTTCCTTGACGCGCTGTATTCCCCTGCACGTTACGCGGTTTTTCCCGCGCTTTAAGATGAGGGATAAAACGCCGACGCCGCTAAAAACGATTTTTTCGCTGGTAAACATAGCGAAGGGGCGGTTGGCGTACGTGTATGCGGGGAACGTGAATTGAAAGATGAAAGAAGCGGCGGCCTACGTTGTTGTTGAAAAAACACAAAAAAACGCAAAAAAAACGCACGGGGGGCTTGCATTTATTAAAACTAGGATATATACTATTTTATATATATTGGAGCGATTCAGACGGCTCAAAAAACGCCGTATATTGAAACCGTAGTGTGCGGGTTGTACGCGCAGACCGTGCGGCCTGTATAAGGAGCGTTAAGTATGCTGTCGTTCAAGTTCAATAGGGATCCCATTATATATTGGAGCGGTTCAGACGGCACAAAAACGCCGTATATTGAAACCGCAGCGTACGGGTTGTACGCTGTACACGCAGATCGTGTGACCCGTATAAGGAGCGTTAAGTATGCTGTCATTTATGCTTAATAGGGAATCCCCCCCCCCCCCCCCCGAGCTGTTTTTATAAGAGCGGTTGGGCCGGGCGGATATGGTGTAACCGCCCTCTCTCCGCGTCATGCGCCGTACCTCGCGCGTGTTTCCCCGCGTTATATATATATGTTCTTCTCCGCATTATCAATCGCTTTACCGTATTGCGTCTATTCCATATGCTCATTATAGCGCGCCATCACCGGTTCATAGCGCAGTCTCACGAACTTATAGAACATTTTCACGGCTTGGGACTACAGTCTCAGGGGCTTATAGAACACTGTATAGGCTTGCAACGGTTTAGAAATAGTTACAACGTATGTTGTTTACTATATTCGTAAACGTATGTTTACGCAAACTTTTTCCAAATGGAGGAAAAAAATGAAGTATATGCAAAAGGTTTTCATGACGGTTTTCGTCATGCTTGTTGCAGTGGGAACGGTCTTCGCAAACGGCGGCGGCGAGAGTCAAAGCGGACGCGGAAAAGGCCTAATCGGCGTGGTGATGCCCACGCGGTCGGAAGAACGGTGGATCAAAGACGGCAACGCGGTCAAGGAGGGGCTGGAAAAATTGGGGTATACCGTAGACTTACAGTATTCCGATGACGACATCCCCACCCAATCCCGCCAAATTGACGACATGATTACCAAGGGCGTTAAAGTTCTGGTTATCGCGTCCATCGACGGCTCGGCGCTCTCCAACCAGCTCGCCAACGCCGCCGCGGCGAAGATTCCGGTTATTTCCTATGACCGGCTGCTCATGCAGTCCCGCAATGTGGATTACTACGTGTCTTTCGACAACTACAAGGTTGGCGGGCAGATGGGCGACATTCTGATTACCGGCCTCAAGCTGGCTCAAGCGACCGCCGCGAAGCCGGTGATTGTCGAGTTGTTTGCCGGTTCGCCGGACGACAACAACTCCGTCGGTTTCTACCAAGGCGCGATGGACAAGCTGCAACCCTACTTCGACAAGGGAGTGCTTCAAGTCCCCTCCGGCCAGATCAACCGGGCGGTAATCGGCACTCTGCGCTGGGACGCCGCGGAAGCGCAAAAGCGGATGGAGAACCTGCTTTCCGCGTACTATTCGGGCGATGTGGTGCTGAACGGCATTCTCTCTCCTTATGACCCGATAAGTCTTGCGTGCCTTGAGGCGTGCAAAGCGGTCGGTTACGGCAGTACCTCCGGCAAACCCCTTCCCATCGTGGGCGGTCAGGATTGCATCGTCGCGTCCGTTAAGTCCATTCTGGCAGGCGAGCAGTACGCCACCGTGCTGAAAGACACCCGCGCCCTGGGCGCGGCTACGGTTACGCTGGTGGATACCCTCATGCAGGGCAAGACACCCACCGGCCTTGACACCACGAGTTACAACAACGGCGCAAAGATAGTGCCGTCTCTGCTGCTTGACTCGGTCATCGTTACCAAAGACAACGTACAATCGGCGGTGATTGATACCGGTTATCATACCAAAGCGGAACTCGGGCTGTAGGAACCGCGGAGGAAGCGTTAATCGCGGGTAGCCAACCGGCGCGTACGGTTTAGCCGCCGGTTTCAAGGCTCAGCCTTGAAACCGGCTTTGGGAAAGGCGGGCTTCCTCCGGCCTGCTTTTCCCTTTATATCCTGCGGTTAGTATTCTCCATACCGTCCGATTATTAATGAAGGGGCGTTTTATGTCGAGTCAAGCCGCGTTGCTTGAAATGAAAAACATTACCAAGACTTTTCCCGGAGTAACGGCGTTGGAAAACGTCAATCTTTTGGTAAGGCGGCGCGAGATACACGCGCTGGTGGGGGAAAACGGCGCGGGAAAATCCACGCTGGTGAAGATTCTGTCCGGCGTATACCCGCACGGCAGCTATGAAGGCGGGATTGTGTTTGAGGGCAAACCGTGCGTGTTTTCCGATATAAAGCAGAGCGAGAAGGCCGGCATCGTGATTATCCATCA
>JAITAN010000254.1 GCA_031284105.1 Treponema sp.
CTCAATTCGGGTGGGCATTTGAACCTCAACCGGAACTGCGGGCAGTCCGGCAACCGCCTTGCGCCGTACTCTTGCATGAAGCCGCAGTTCAACGTTTTTCTTCGTACTCGGCTTCTTTAATACGGTACACGCCGTGATCTTCACATACGAGCGAATCTTTTTGCAGGCCGTCAAGCGCGCGGTACAGGTTCTGTTCCTGCGCCGCAGCGCTGCGTAACAAGGTCTCTAATGTCTCCAGTGTAGAAGCGCCCTTCTGCGTAAGTACGCGGACAATACCGCCCCGAATTTGCCGGAGGGAACCTTCAAATTTGGATTGCTTTGAGTAATGCGCGCTTTTACGATTGGGGTTTACCTGTACTCTCTTGAGGTTCGCCCCATAATCCATGAGCGCCCAATACCAGAGGCGGGGATTCTCCCGCGCCTCTCCTGTGAGAGCTGCCTCAAGCAGGGAGAAAATATCGCGGTCTGAAACGGGCCGCGGGTTTTCCACAAGGAGCGCGCCGCGGCCGGCAGCTCCGCTGTCAGCCGGCGCATCCGCAAAGAAATGGATCACGGCCGCGCGGATATTGGTTTCAATAAAGACGGACGGGTAATTGTAAGCGAAACACGCTATGGCCCCCGCCGTATACGCGCCGGCGCCGGGCAGAGAACGGAGAATTTCCGGCGCGGCGGGCACCCGTCCCCCGTACTCCTCCGTTATGATGAGCGCGCACTCTTTCAAGAAACGGCAGCGCCTATTGTAGCCAAGCCCCACCCATTCGGACAGCGCATCTTCCAAAGAAGCGGCATATAAGGCTTCCGGCCTAGACCAGCGCCGCATCCACCGCTCAAAATAAGGGATCACCCGCTCGGTCTGGGTCTGCTGCAACATAAATTCCGAAACCAGTACGCCCCACGGCTCCGTGTTATCCCGCCATGGAAATCTTCTTCCGTGTCGCTCGTAATATGAATAAACCGCGGCCTTGAATTCGCCGATCTTCCCGGGCTTCTCGATAAACCGGCAACAAATGCCTTTATCAAAGTTTTTCAAGGACGGCTTGGGCCTTTGCCGCAAGCGCGGCCCCGTTTTTCTTATCCGTAAGATTGCGGACCGCTTCGGTAAGGGAGGTGAACCTGTTATTACGCACTATATCAAGCGCCGCCGATTTTTCCACAGCCGAGCCGGACGTGAAAAACCGTTCGGCAAGGCTTGCGAGTTTACCGCTCTTTGCATTTGAAAGGATACGCAGAAACCCATTGTAAAGGGAGGTTTTGCGTGTTTTTTGAGCGTCATCCATCGCGTCAATCACACGCTGCACATAGGCGTCCGTGTTGTTATTCAGGAGCATTTCCGCGGCCATGATCCGCACGTAATCGGGGTTCTTCGGCTCGGAAAACAGGTTCTCAAGCGCAGAATACGCGGCATTGTTTCCGATAGCGCCCAAAGCCCTGACCGACTCCTCCCGCACAATCCGCGCCTCGTCTTTTTCCGCGCGGTACTTGAGATATGGAATCGCAGCGGCCAGCTTCCGCTCACCCGCAGCCTTTGCCGCGGCCGCCCGTATGCGGAAGACCGAATCGCGGAAGTTCCCGATGATTGCGTCATCGGCCTGCTGCCCTGAGAACGGCGACAGGGCCGCGACCGCGGCCGTACGCACCGTAGGCTCCGGTGCGGATAATGCGCCGAGAATCGCATCGAGCGCAGCGCCGTCCCCTATCTTGGAGAGCGCCTCCAGCGCGGCTATACGCAGAGAAGCGCTCTGTTCGCCATCCTTTACAATATCGACAAGGAAAGGAACCGCCTTTTTTGATTTGGTTTCACCCAGCGCGCTTAGAAGCGTACCATTATTACCCGCGCCCGGATCGCGGCTTGTGTAGAGATCGATCAGAAAGTCCGCGATTTCATCCGCGGCGCTTCCACGCGTACCGCCCTCCGCGACATTGCCCAGCGCGCGAATCGCGGGTCCCAGCAAATCAGATGCCCCATCATTGATAACCTCCTGCAAAACAGCGGCGGCCTTAGGCGGCTTTAGCTTTCCGACATAGTCTATGGCCGAAGCAACCGTATCCTGCGCCTCGTTTGCGTGGTTTGCAATGATTGCAAGCGCGGCGTCTTCCAGGCCGCCCTTCCCTCTTTCCCCGAAAAAAGACAAAACGCCGGTAACGATCCTCTTGTTTTGGGTCGCCTGGTCCGGACGCGTCCGGCATAGACGTATCAGTTCCGCATCGAGTGCGTCATCTGCGTAGGCAGTATCTTTCTTTAGACTTTCGATCAATACCGCTATTTCGGTTTCTGTACCGTAACGGATAACATCAAGCCGCTCTTGCGCTTCATCAGCCCATGCGCCCGCGGCAATCAAGAAAAACAGAGAAACGATTGCCGGTAGTTTCATGCCCATATCCGCCTCCTATGCTTCAATCCACGCGCTCACCTGAAGCGCGGCAGCACCCAGTAGGGTTTACTACCCCGCCGCAAACTTGTTTGTGCACCTTGGGGCGTAAAACTGGGGGTGCGGGGATTTGTTCCCCATATACGATACAATTTCAAGAGAAAATCTTCAACCCCGCCCGCGAAGCGGGTTCTCTTGCGTGATGCACTCGCAGAACGTCCAGTACGGCGTAGCTTCCTGCGCGGTGCGCCGGTAGGTCAGACCTCTGATTACTATTCGGAGGTCTGACCTGCTCATCGCTTGAAACCTGATCTGCGGGCGCACCGCACAGGAAGACACGCCGTGCAGGACGCTCTGCGAGCGCATCACGCAAGAAAACCTGCTGTGCGGGCTTTCCCATCTCCCGTAAAAACGCTATACTTTTCTCATGACTATTTGGTTTGCCACAGGCAACGAACACAAAAGGCAGGAACTAGCGGCCATACTTACCGGATATACCATAACTATTCCTTCGGATGCGGGTATTGTTTTTGACCCCGCTGAAACCGGCAGCAGTTTTCTTGAGAACGCCTTTATTAAGGCAACGGTTTTGTTTGAAGCGGTACACGAACCGGTTATTGCCGATGATTCCGGCTTATGCGTGGACGCTTTAGGTGGCGGACCCGGTATTTGTTCCGCGCGTTATGGCGGCGATGACGGTGGGAAACTCACCCCTTCGGAACGGAACGCCCTGCTCCTCAAAGACATTGCTGCCGCCGAAAGCGCGGGCCGCAATACCGGCAACAGAAATGCGCGCTTCGTCTGCGCTATGGTTTTGCTCTTGAGCGAAAGCCGCTTTTTTGCGGCGCAGGAAACGCTGGAAGGTGAAATACTCAATGAAGAGCGCGGCGCAGGCGGCTTCGGCTATGACCCGCTCCTTTTCCTGCCGGAACAAGGCCGCACCGTAGCCGAACTTTCGAGCATGGAGAAGAACCGTATAAGCCACCGAAGCAAAGCCGCGTTGACTATCGGGAAGGCGCTGGAAGCCATGTACAACCGGTGATCACAAAGAAGGCTTACCGCTTGATACGCTCAATTCTCAACGCTTTTCCGGTTTCAACGTTGACTTCTGCGATTATTCCCATCACTGAAGCCGCTCCTTGAGCGCATTCCATGCGGTAGAGAACTTGCTTTCTTGCCCGCTCAATACATATTTTGGTATCCATACCAATGACGCTGTCCGTTACTCCGGTCATGCCGAGATCGGTAATATAGGCGCTTCCATTAGGCAACAGGCGATTATCCGCGGTTTGTATATGAGTATGGGTGCCGGCTATAACCGCGGCTCTGCCGTCTAGGTAGAACGCAAGGGCTTCTTTTTCACGGGTAGCTTCCGCATGAAAATCAACAAGCACAACCGGAAGAGCCGTACCTTGCACGGCACTATGCGCGGTATCCGTTGCGGACGCCGCAGTGAAAATAGCGTCAAAAGTTCTGAACGGACAATCAATGGGCGTCATCAGCTCTCGTCCCTGAAGGTTGATCACAAGGTATGAGACGCCGTTCTTTTCTATTGTTATCCAGCCGCGTCCTACGGTACCGGCAGGGTAATTCGCCGGACGCAAAACCCGTGTCTCGTAGTCCAGAACGCTCCAGAACTCGCTCTTTTCCCACACATGATTTCCTGACGTAACCACATCAGCGCCCGCTGCAAGCATACGGTCCAGCGCCATCTTGCTTATACCAAAACCATCCGCAGCGTTTTCTCCGTTTACCGTAACGAAGTCCGCTTCATATTCTTCTATCATACGCGGGAGCTGCAGCTCAAGCGCGGTAAGACCCGGGTCGCCAACCACATCGCCCAGCATGATCACGTTTTTTATATTCATGAAGCCATAATATAGCAAGTCAGGACGTATGGCAAGCCATACCTTGTTTATGCACGGAAGGCTCCATGCCTCACCCTGCCGTTACTATCTCGCAGGTTTTCACATTGACAGGATTGCACTTTTCTTGGTAAACTCACCTCATGCAGTTAATAGAACAGCAAGCTGCGGTGAATAAGTGGCTTGAACGCTTCGGCGTACGTTTCGGCGTAACAAAAACGGCATGTTCCACGAACAGCTCTTCCCCTTTGACCCGATTCCGAGGGAGATTCCATATACGGAATGGACTTTTATCGAGAAGGGACTTATCCAGCGTGCAAGGGCCCTGAATACGTTTCTGTTGGATATTTACAATGATAAATGTATAGTCCGCGATAAGGTTATTCCCGAAGAATTCATCTATTCATCGAAGGGGTACCTTCCCCAGTGCGAGGGTATTGTTCCGCGGAAAAAGATATACGCCCACATAGCGGGCATATATCTTGTACAGGCGAAAGATGGTTCGTGGATAGTGCTGGAGGATAACATCCGTATCCCGTCAGGGGCTTCGTATCCGATCATCGCTCGTACCATTACTCGAAAGGTGTCGCCCGCGACCTTTGCGCAAGCGGATATTGCCGATAACCGTAACTATACGGCGCTTCTCCGCGAGATAATGGACTACCTCGACGTGGGTAATGGGCTTGAGGTCATTCTTACCCCCGGGCGTTACAATTCGGCGTTTTTTGAACATTCCTTCCTTGCGGAAAAAACCGATGCTGTTCTGGCGTTTCCCGGCGATCTGATCGTGGAGGACGATAAGGTCTACTATAAAGGGCTTTTTAACGAAAAGAGACGTGTCGGCGTGATCTACCGCAGGGTGTCCGATGAGTACCTCGATCCTCTTGTTTTTGAAAAGGAGTCTCTTATCGGCGTACCGAATTTGATGAGAGCATACGCGCGCGGCAATGTCGCAGTTATGAATGCGGTTGGAAACGGCATTGCTGATGACAGGGGGTTATGCTATTTCGTGCCGAAGATGATAGCGTATTACTTAAATGAGAACGCGCTTCTGCAGAATGCGCCTACATACCTACCCTTTTATGAGGATGATAAAAAATATGTGCTTGAGCATATCGACAAGCTTGTCATAAAAGATGTGGCGGAAGCAGGCGGCTACGGGGTGATGTTCGGGCAGGACATGAGCGCCGAGCGTCTTACCGAAGTTAAACGCCGCATCGAAACAGAGCCGAGACGGTGGATCGCCCATGAAGTGGTACAATTCCGGGATTTGGAAGTGCTTGAAGCAGGCGGTCGCGGGAAGCGTAAGTCCGATCTACGCGCATTTGTGCTTTCTGGCGAAGAAACCAAAGTGTGGCAGAGCGGGCTTACCCATTTCGCATTCCACCCCGATTCATACGTGGTGAATTCATCGCAGGGCGACGGGTTCAAAGATATATGGGTAAAAAAAGGCTAAAACAAATCTCGCTTGGGGTATAGAATATCCAAAAAGCGGCGCTGGACGCGTAGCGCCCATGAAGGAGAACCACATGTTAGCTGCAATATCAATTACCAAAGCTGAAAATCTGTTCTGGTTGGGGCGGTACACGCAGCGGGTGTACACTATTTTACACTTTTTCAGGAAACACCGCGATATGATCATTGATGTGGACACAAATTCCTATCAAACGCTTTGTTATAAACTCGGCGTTGAGAATAAGTATACGTCTTCTGAAGACTTTTTGTACCGTTATTTGTTTGATAGGATCGATGGAAACTCCCTTATATCCGCGCTGATCTACGCGTACGACAACGTCATTGTGCGGAGGGAGGACATTAAGAGCGAAACGCTCGCCTATGTTGAGATGTGCGTGCGGGAGATGGAACGGTGCACGGCAAAAAACGATGATGTGTATGAATTGCGCTCGGTTACCGACAGTCTCATGGCGTTCTGGGGTTCCGTTGACGAACGTATATTCAGGCGGGATATCCGCAACATGATAAAGGCGGGATGGTACCTTGAAACGGTAGATCTGCACATACGCTTTGACTATTCCTACGATCGGCTGCTCCAACTCCTCGAGCGCCTCGCACGTCATCTCAAAAAAGAAGAAAAAGCTTTTGATCAAACCTTATTTCTGGAACTCAGGCAGGAGATGGAGAATCCCGCATTTGATAAGCTACGGGTTCTCGGTATGCTTGAGCGGCTGTTTGTGTTATAATTCTTCACCATCACATAAGTTCTTAGGGACACGCGTTCACAGAGGCTTTACAAACTCATCCTACCTCGCACTGACTTAGCATTCCTTCACACGATTGCCGAAATGGAGACAGCCCTATTGTACAGAGTTTTGTTCCGTTTACTTCTATTTTTTCCCTGATATTAACGATTGAACACCAAAATATCCTTTATAAACATTATTATAGAAATGCACTCTTACATCCCTATATCCTACTTTTTTCATAAGTTCGATAAATTCCCAACCATGATGCCAGAATGCTATTGTGGGGGCCCCCCCCCCCCCCCGCGAGAAGGCAGGATGTGGGGGGGGGGGTTTGTTTGTTTATGTACGAATGATGGGAGATCTGTGTGGAGATG
>JAITAN010000009.1 GCA_031284105.1 Treponema sp.
GGCTTTTAAGTCAATAGCCACGGCTTTTAAGTCAATAGCCGCGGCTTTTAAGTCAATAGTCGCGGCTTTTAAGTCAAGCGCCACGGCTTTTAAGTCAATAGTCGCGGCTTTTAAGTCAAGCGCCGCGGCTTTTAAGTCAATAGTCGCGGCTTTTAAGTCAATAGTCGCGGCTTTTAAGTCAATAGTCGAAACTATCATTATCGGACGCGGGATTGGCGCAGGAAGGCCTGATCCGCCTTGTCTCCATGCGGGTATACGACTGGGATATGCGCGTATTGTTATGTACCGTCTACATATCAAGCGGCAAACGCCGGTTCGTTGAAGAGAAGTCTATTAAAGGAAAGCCGTATTTTTATTGCATTTGCCGGCAAGCCGCGCATATTCGTTTGTTAATCGCCGCCGCGAATTCCCCGCGGAATATGGTTCATACCATGTATAGCAGATGCTAATCCGAAGCGATGAACAGATCAGGAAGCCTAAAAGAGTTCCACCGCTTTCTTGAACGCGTCCGCTGATGCACGGATGATACGTTCATCCACGCAATAGGCAAAACGCAGCCAGCCCGATTTGCCGAAACTTGTCCCCGGTACGCCGAGTATCAGGTGTTTCTTGAGGTGATCCGAGAATTTCACGTCATCGCCACCCGCTTTGTCCGGCGCTTTGACAAACAGGTAGAAGGCCCCTTCCGGTTCGGCATAGGTAAGCCCCGCTTGGTCAAGCACGTGTTTGAATGCATCGCGCCGGCGCGCGTACACCTCCACATTGACCCGCGCTTCGATGAGTTCCGCAACAACGCGCTGCATAAGCGCGGGGGCATTCACAAAACCGAGAACGCGGGTGGCGTATATCAGGCCGTTCATTATATCGTCCTTATCGGAAATACGCGGGCTTACCGCAATATACCCGATACGCTCGCCGGGCAATGAAAGGCTCTTTGAATAAGAAGAAACAACAATGGATTCGCCATATAGGGAAAGCACGGGCGGCGGCGCCGTATTGTACGCGATCTCACGGTACGGCTCATCCGCGACAAGGTAGGGAAAGCGGCCGCATGATGCGCCGTGTTCCGTGAGTATGGCAGCCAGCGCGGCAAGCGTCTTTTCAGGATAGATGCGTCCGGTTGGATTATGCGGCGAATTGATGAGAATCGCCGCTGTTTTCCGCGTTAATTTTGCCCGTATCGCGTGGATGTCAAGGTTAAAATCCTCTGCGGTGGAAACTTCAACGAGTGTGCCGTTGTGATTCGATACGTACGCGCGGTACTCCATGAAGAAAGGCGCCGGCACAATGACCTCATCCCCGCCGTTGAGAATGGTTTTGAATACGACGTTCAATCCGCCCGCCGCTCCAACCGCCATCACGATATGGCTGCCGTCTATGGTAACGTTATGCTCACGACCCGCTTTACGCGCGATGCTCTCACGCACATCCGGAAAGCCCGCATTCGGCATATACCCATGCGAGCCTTTTGCATCTTCTTGGGCAAGACGCAGCAACACCTCATGAAACGCTGTAGGAGGCTCAATATCGGGATTCCCAATGGAAAAGTCAAACACCTTGTCCGCGCCGTACCGTTTTTTTAACGCGGTACCTTCTTCAAACAATTTTCTGATCGCGGAAGAAGACAAAAGGCTATTCTGTATATACCGAGCTATAGGCATGTTATCCCCTTGAATAATTCGGCGCTTCTTGAGTAATGGTAATATCGTGCGTGTGGCTTTCTTTAAGACCGGCAGCCGTAATCTTCACGAATTTGCGGTAGCGTTTCAATTCGGCGACGTTTTTGCACCCGCAATACCCCATGCCCTTACGTAAACCGCATATCAGTTGGTGCAGGTAATCCCGCAATTCTCCTTTATACGGCACCCGCCCTTCGATGCCTTCCGGTACCGGACGTTCGTCTTTGGAAATCTGGTACCGGTCGCCGGCTCCGTCTTTAATGGCGCCGAGGCTCCCCATGCCCCGGTACTCTTTGTAAATGCGCCCGTCGTAGATGATCTCCCGCCCGGTCGCTTCTTTCAAACCGGCAAACAGGTTGCCTATCATCACGACATCCGCGCCCGCGCCGACCGCCTTGGTGATATCGCCCGAAAATTTAATGCCGCCGTCCGCAATAACCGGAATGTTGCTGGATGCGGCTTCCTCCGCGCAGTCCCATACCGCAGTAAACTGGGGCACGCCCACGCCCGCCACAATACGGGTGGTACAGATCGAACCGGGTCCGATTCCCACCTTAACGGCGTCGGCTCCGGCTTCGATGAGCCGCCGCGTGCCGTCTTTTGCCGCGACATTTCCCGCAATAACCGGTACGCCGAAGGTATCTTTTATGCTTTTTACCGCATCGCATACATTTTTCGAGTCCCCGTGCGCGGTATCAAGCACTACGTAATCGACTTTGGCGTTTTTAAGAAGGGGCATACGCGCCGTATAATCCTGCGGGGAAACCGCGGCGCCGACAATGAGCCGCCCCGTTTTATCGGTTGCCGCAAGCGGGAAGTTGGCGTGTTTTTCCATGTCTTTCACCGTGATTAAGCCGGTGAGCCGCCCTTGCTCATCAACCACCGGTAACTTTTCAATGCGGTATTTATCGAATTTCTCCCGTGCGCTTGCAACGGACGGGGCGCCTTCCTCAACAATTACCTTTTGAGTCATCACCGCAATAACCGGAAGACTGTCGTCTTTACAAAAACGCAAATCTCTGCTCGTGATGATGCCGAGAAGCGTACCGTTTTTATTGACAACCGGCATACCGGACACGTTGAATTTCTCCATCATCGCCTTAATATCCTTAACCAGCGCCTCCGCGCCCACGGTGATCGGCGTGTCTATGATCCAGTTGAGGTACCGTTTGACATTGGCAACCTGCTGCGCCTGCCGTTCAGGGCTCAGGTTGCGGTGAATGACCCCGCTCCCGCCTTCAAGGGCAATGGCTATGGCGAGTCTTTCTTCGGTAACCGTATCCATCGCGGCTGAAATGACCGGCACATTCAGTTTTACATCCGCGCATAATGTAGTCCGTACATCGCAGTCTTTCGGCAGAATGTCGGAATACCCGGGCAGCAGAAGCACATCATCATACGAATAGGCTTCGGTAAACATATTCTTTCTCCTTGTAATAGCTATATAATTTCCGTGTTTGTATACTGATGCTTTCTCAAAACGAACCTCGAACCGAAGGCTGCATTTTGAGAAAACGTGCGTTAACGCTCACGATTCTTGTACTTTCATCATGTCTCTGTATTTCTCGGCAAGCGCCTTCGCCTTTTCCGCGGCAAGTCCCCGATACCGTTCCGGATGCTTGAAGAATGAGAGCGCGTCTTTTTCTAATCCCAGTTCGGCGAGTTTTCCTGCAATGCGCTCCAAAACATCCGGCCGTTTTGCCAGCGCATCCGCAAAACTCACCTTTTCCTGTTCGGCGGACAATGTAATGGTACGGATGATCTCATGGGCGTCCGAGACGCCGGTTTCGGCAAGCAGGATATACGCCGGTTCGGCCATGCCGCCGCCCGGAATGCCGCCGCCGCGCAGATTGGCTGACAGACGCTCCCTATCAACGCCGATCCCTTCGATCACGCCGATCATGCGGCTTACCGCCATGCAAAAGCCCGCGACATAGTCGGCTATGAAACGCTGGCTTGCCGAATTGGAAAGATCCCGCTGATGTTCGCTTATCTGATCCATAAAGAACGTCTGTACACGGGGCATAAACGCCTTCCACAGGCTTTTGACGTGTTCGCTGTTCCACGGGTTGCGTTTCTGCGGCATGGTGGACGAGCCGACTTGTTCAGCAGCGAACCCTTCCCGTAGTTCGCCGATTTCGCTGCGCTGAAGGTTACGGAGATCATCGGCGAGATTTGCGATAATGCCGAATGCGGTGTTGAATTCGAGAAGAAGCCGCAAGAGATATTCGGGCTCCACGAGCTGGGTGGCGTGTTCTGACGGCTCAAGCCCCAATTCGGAAAGGTACCACCTTTCCAACGCTTCCGGGTCTTTGACTATCATTGCCGTTGCGTTGTACGCGCCGACAGCGCCCGCGAGTTTGCCCTTGAGTTCCGTAGAACGTTTTTCGATTTCCAGAATAGACTTGCCTAGGCGGGACACATATTCGGCTATGGCGAACCCAACGGTAATCGGCACCGCGTGCTGCCCGTGGGTGCGCCCGACCTGCGGGGTTTCAGCCTCTTCTTCCGCGACGTTGCAGAGCAATAGTTCCAGTTTCCGAAGATTCGGCAGCACGACTTCTTGGGTAACATGCTTCATGCGGTAGGAGAGGCTTGTATCCAGTATGTCAACGCTTGTTGCGCCCAGATGTACGAGCGGCGCGGCTTCAGGCGGCGTCTTTTTTTTCAGAACATTCACCAGCGCCCGTATGTTGTGCCGCGTCTTTTCTTCTTCGGCGTACACTTCATCAGGCTCCACGCCGTCTCCGGCTTTTTCAAGCGCGGATCGCAATGCGGGCGTCAACCTGCCCCGCATCCTCAAGTGGGCAATGACGAGGGCTATCTCCGCCTTGACGCACGCCTTAATGGACGCTTCCTCTGAAATCCATGGCACGAGCGCGTCAAACAACATTTTTTCTGAAATCGAATACCGGTGATCGATAGGGGATATATTGTGGAATATTGAACGAATTTCCATAACGAATTGTGGCATATTCCGCAATTTTGGGCAAGAGGGGGGAAAAGAGAGGAACCGCCCGTTGTCATGCCGTACTAATAGTTTACCCGCGCCTCCCGCTCTTTCTCTATCGTCCGTTCACCTTTGCGGGCAACGCGGCGTAAGCTCGCGCGCCGGTCTAGGGCGTGTTCGCGCTAAAAGAAAGAGAGGAAAAGGCGGATACCATACGCATGGAACGTACCGAAGAACAATACTTGAACGGAGCGCCGTTGCCGCCGAAACACAGAGGGACCGTCAAAATAGACAACCATACCTTGCTTAACGCGCCGTCTACCGGTGTGAGCACGGGTGTATGCAGCGGAGTTTGCCTAAGGCTAACGGCAATCCGCCCTTCTTTAAGGGGCTTCGACGGCGATGGTGCAGCGGGCAGGTTCATTGGGATTAAACAGGTCGGTGCCGTCCGCCTCCTTGCGGTCGCCCGCGGCTATTTTATCCGGTTCTCCGGCAATCCCGCCGCGTCTACAAGTTCCAGTCCGGCGCGGCGGGTAACGGCCCCGTCTACGGCGGTTTTCCGGCAAGGCGTTGCGCCGGTACTTTCTTAACGCAAGGCGCGATGATATATTGACGGGGGGAAGCCTCCCCCCTAACTCCAGCCCTTCGGGCTTCCGTTACCCCCCTCAACGGGGGTTCCACCCCCGTAACGCCCCCGCGGGCCGCGCAAATCACACAGATTATCGCCCATGTAACCACCGGATTCTCTCTGTTCACGGCCATGAACTAAGCCTGTTCATGGCCGTGAACTAAGCCTGTTCACGCGCATGAACTAAGCCTATTCATGGCCGTGAACTAAGCCTGTTCATGATCGTGAACTAAGCCTGTTATGCCGGCATAACTAAATCTGCTATGAATTATGATGCCGCCTGGACGGTCGGCTTGAATTCGGAATGAATCTCTCTAATGTTTTTTAATAGCGCGCCGCTATTCTTCGCCGAACTCTGGGCAACGATGAGGAGGCGGTAGTCGGCGCCGGCCGCAAGGCCCGCGGGAACC
>JAITAN010000047.1 GCA_031284105.1 Treponema sp.
GAAACTATTCTGCGAATGTTTATGCGTCCTGCCGGGGAAATTTTAAGGGTTGGGCCGAAAATTGTCCGCATATACTCTTTCGCGTATCTGCTGATGGGAATGAATATTATTGGAAGTTATTATCTTCAAGCATTGAAGCAATCAAACAATGCGCTCATTATTTCACTGTTGAGAGGTTTTTTCATCTACCTGATTCTGGTATTCCTGCTTCCGGTCATAGCCGGATTTAACGCCATTTGGCTGACTATGCCGGTTACGGAATTATTGACATTATTTTTTACGCTCAAATTGCTGTACAAAAAAAGAAACTGAAATGCTGAACATAGTTGCATTTGAAATAACAAATAACATAGTATTTTCCGCTCCGTGCCGTCCGCGGCACGGAGCGATTGTCTAATGAGGGTATAAAATACTGCACATAACGGGACTGTATACGCGCAGACCCGCAAAGCGGGTCTGACGCCGCTAAAGCGGCTCGGGCTACGGGTTTACTAGGTCATTCCAGGCCCCGGCGCAGAGGGGGAACGCCCATTCCCACGCCACGCTCCACCCACAGTTTGACGGTGTGAATAAATTCGGGTCGCCAAACCGTCGTGTTGAACCGCAAGTTTCTACAGCCGGAATGCCGTCAACAATGTAAGAGAGGGAACGCCATTGTAAAGAAAGGATGCCAATACCGTGCTTATTTTTGACGCCGTTCCCCCCTCGCTTCGGCCCGCCTCTCTCGTATTGCTGCGCTAGGTACCGATCTTGACAAAGATGTGCAAGGAGTATATGGTAAAACACGTTATGGTTACTGTGGCATTTACGGGCGGCGGCACAGGCGGGCATATCTATCCCGGGCTTGCGGTTGCCGAGGCGCTGAAAAAAAACATCGAGTGCCATATTATTTGGCTTGGTTCAAATAAGGGTATGGATTCATCCATTGTCAAAAATATGGGGAAAAACGACATATTGTTTTTCGGTATTCCTTCGGGCAAATTGAGACGGTATATTTCCCTTCAAAATGTTTTGGATATTTTCAAAATTATCGCGGGTTTCTTCACCGCACGTAATATCCTTAAAAAAGAAAAGCCGTATCTGCTTTTTTCCAAAGGCGGGTTCGTAAGCGTGCCTCCCGTTATGGCGGCTTTTTCCTTGAACATACCGGTTTTCACCCATGAGTCGGATTTCAGCCCGGGACTCGCTACCAGAATCAACAGCCGGTTTTCAAAAAAGATTTTTACGGCGTATCAAGATACGGTTTCCTTGTTTCCATCCGTGTATCAATCGAGGATCACCGTAACCGGTAATCCGGTACGGGACGTATTCAGAAACGCCGATGCAAAGCGGGGGCGTGCATTTCTGGGCTTGGAAGAAACGGAAAGCCGCATACTGCTCGTGCTGGGCGGCAGTCAAGGCGCAAAGGAAATAAACGATCTTATCCGCAAACATCGTGATGAGCTTACGAAGTACTACGTTGTGGTTCACCAAACGGGGCAAGCCGAGTGGGACTTGCCCGCTTCCGAACGGTACAAGCCGTACCGCTACATAGATGAAGATATGCCGCATGTACTTGCGGCCGCGGAACTTGTGCTTGGGCGGAGCGGAGCGGGAACGGTTTGGGAGTGCGCTGCAGCCGGTAAACCCATGGTGCTGATTCCGCTGCGCGGATCAGGCACACGGGGCGATCAGGTGGAGAATGCCCGCTTTTTTGAGAAAGCGGGGGCGGCGATTTGCGTTGCCGGTGCGATGGAACGCCTTGTCGGTATCATCGCGGATATTGTGGCTGATGGCGAAAAACGCTCGACAATGGCAAAGGCATCTCTGAGTATTGGAAGCCGTGACGGAACGCGGATCATTGCGGATATTATAGGCGCCGAAATCTCTGGTGATGCAGTAAGAGGGGGGTATTGTGCAGTTTGTAGTTATTGATATTGTCTGTTTCGGACTCATTCTTGTTTTTGCAATACGCGCCATGCTGAAGGGATTCGTGGAAGAAGCGTTCTCTATAGGCGCTATAGCGCTCGGCATTGCGGCAGGTTTTTTCTTCTATAAAAACGGGGCTACATTCATCCGTGAGAAATTACCCAATTTGGCTGAAGTCAACGTTGTGCCGGAAGTATTGAGTTTTATCGCCTTGTTCATCATCGCTCTTCTGGTGATGAAATTTATAGAGAAGATTATCTCCGACATCATGGAGCGGATTCATTTAGGCGGAATCGACAAATTCCTCGGCTTCTTGTTGGGTATTCTCGAAGGACTGTGCTTTACCGCGCTTGTGTTCTTTATCATATATATACAACCGCTTTTTGATCCCTTCCCCATAACGGAGGGCAGCCTATTCGCCGTGTTTTTCAAACCGTTTCTAAACGTGCTATGAGAAATGAAAAAATATGTCCTATTATTCAATATATGCTCCATTTTTTATGTTCCCTGTTTTCTCGGGGCGCAAACTAAAACGGTAATAAGCTCATTCTGGGAGAAGGCTGTGGCGGGCGTTGTACTTGGTACGCCGTCTGCACAAGCCGGTTCCGTTGTCATCGCGCTTGACGGCGGCATTATCAAGGCGTATTCATGGCAGGGATTACTTTTATGGGAGTATTTCGCTTCCGGGAAACTCTGCCCCTTTCTGTCCCGCTCATGGAACGGCATAAGTTATTTTTGCAGGACAAACGGTTATTTGTTTGCCTTGAACAGGGTAGGTAAGGAACTGTGGCGTGTCAACCTCAATGCGCCGATTACCGCTCCCGTCATCATCGGTTGGGACGGACGTATTTTCGTACCTGTGGCGCAGACGATTTTCTGTTTTAACAGCGAGGGTAAACGTCTTTGGATGCGGCAAATAGAAGGAAAAATAATCATACCACCGGTTCTTGATAAACGAGGGGGCATCCTGTTTGCGGTTGAAGGTAGCGGAGACGCGGCCGGAAAAATAATCAAAATCAGTCCGTTTGGAGCCGTAGCGGAGATTGGTCTTACCGAAACGCCGGTTGTCCTTGTCTCCATACAAGAGAAAAACGGTGATGAAGCGGCGGCGGTATGGTACAGAAACGGTACCGGCGAAATCATCTCGTTTTCAAGAGAGGCATTTGGGGCAGTACGTGTATTTTCTCCGCTTCCGGCATCGCCCCTTGCCGCAAGCGAGTACAAGGGAGGCATAGCCGTTGCGCTATCAAACGGGAACGTCCTCCTCCTTTCCTCTGAAGGGGAAATCCTATGGCAAGCTGATGCGGGAGATCTAAGAACAGGTTCGTCTACAGGCGAAACGTACCTTATCAATGAGGAGAGAGGCGTTTATGTCTTGAGTATTGCAAAGGCAGCCGGTTTCTACCGAAACGGCACGACAAAATGGATGCTCGATATAAAAAATGCGGCATCAATGCCGGCGTTCGGCGCGGAAGGCGTTCTTTATTCGGGTGGCGGCGACTGGATACTCTATGCGTTTCGGCTTGAATACACGCTTGAATACACGGACGGGATGTGGGAAAACTCCATCTACGGGGCAGTTACGCAGGGTAATTACGGACTTGGGGAACTTCCATCTCAGCGGTCCGATTATTACAATCAATTTAACGGTTTCACACTTACCTACCAATTCAATCGAATTCGTGAAAAGATTAAGCAGGGGCAGTTGGGAGAAGACGAACCTGCCTTCATTACCTATTTGAAAGAAGCGGCAGGCAGCGCACGAAACAGCCTTTCCATACCGGCAACTCAGCCGCCGGTACACCTTGTACACCGTGTCGAAGCGGTACGCCTTTTGGCTTCATTCGGTTCGTATGAACTTATCCCGTTTTTTACAGACTTGTTCCTGAATGATAAGGAGCCGCAAGTAAAAGCAGCGGCAGCCGAAGCGATAGGGCGTATAGGGGTTGACCCTGATGGTATCGCCATGCAGGCATTTGCACGGCTCCTGCCTATCGCCGGCAAGGATGAGCAGGTGCTTACCGCTATTGCTGTTGCGGTTGGTTCACTCTGCCGTATTTCCGGTCCGCCTATGATTCCCTTTGGCGTGCCTATCCTTGCCGCTCTTGCCGCTTCCGATAAGCCGCCGCTTGTCAGGAAACGGGCCATGATTGAACTGTCCCGTTTACAAAGTTAGGGCGTGTTCACACCATGTATTCTTGCGGCTTTGCAAGAACCATTCAAACTATTGAGTAATAGAAAATGCAAGTATCCTCCGATGTATACCCTTTTACAGGGTTCGCCGGTTTGAGTTTCCGACAATAAGCGGCGTCCGCCCCTTGACCTATATCCGGCCGAATACGGCACGGCCGCCGGTACGCACCCGGGGTAGGTGCGGGTACGCACGTATGCCGAGTGAAGGAGGGATGACGCCGCCTAGACCGCCGATAGAGGCGGTATCTAACACCGGACGCGACTCCAGCCTAGAACTGGACGCGGTTCCTACCTAGAACCGGCAACAGTTCCTACCTAGAACCGGGCGCGGTTCCTACCTGGGGCAACGCGGCTTACATGAGGCGGCCGGATTGGGGGGTGGCGGAAGCCCCGCGAGCGGGGCTGGAGACAGGGGGGCGCGACGGGCAGTCCCCTATATGCGGCCCGGGGCATGGAAATAGCGCCCCTCTTTATGAATACATCCGCGCTTCCCTCCGATTATGAGTAGTTATACGTCAGGGGATAATTGCGTAGAAAATTATCAAAAAGTAATAAAAAACTCTAGCCTAAAATTGACTTATAGGTTATGATATGGTATAATTATCGAAAAGGGAGACTTTTGCATGGCAAACGATAAAAAATCTTCATTATATGGCGATCAGGGTGGCGAAGAAGCAGTTACTGAACTTGATGAATACGGCGTATGGGTGAAAAGCGACCCTGCCGAAATAAGTGCAAGTGAGAGTGAGGACATCGATTTCCCTATTCCTAACGATGTAGTATTACCCGATATTGAAGAGATTTCAGCCGATGAGCTGGGATTCCCATTAGCAGAGGAAATTGATGATTTGGATAAAGAGTTTATACCAGAAAATTTAGAAAATAGTATCGAAGACCTAGATTCTATTTCATTTGATAACATTTTTGATGCTGATCTTGATGATATTGAAGAATTACGTGTAGAAGATATTCTTAAAGCGGATGCTGATTTTATTGTGAATGAAGAGGCTGGGGAAGATCAGAAGATTACAACAGAAGTACCGACCATTGACGCCCTGTCTCTCGGTAATGAGACGGGAGATGCCGTGGAGCCGGTTTCAGAACAGCCTGTCGGTAATGGAATTGTATCCGGTGAGAATGTTGGTGTTAGTGAAGAAGCTGCTGGGGATACGGAAAAGGCTCTTGAAAGGGGAGCAACAGAACTTTTTATGGAAGATTTTCTGGACGATTCTCCTTTTGATGACGATGAAATATTCGGTAAAGAGAATACGGAAGCATCCGTACCAGAGACCGAAGAAGCAGCGCCGCCGTCCGTTGCCACGGATGAACCTGACGAAGCGGAACTCGTTCTTGCTGAAATAGTGGACGGGACGGCACCGGAAGCTCCTGCACCTGAAATCGCTCTGGGAGCGAAACCCGTTCTTGCTGAAACAGAAGAAGTTATTGGCAATACGGCGGAAGGAGCGGTACCGGAAGCCACTGTGCCTGAAATCGCTCTGGAAACGGAATCTGTCTCGGCTGAAACAGAAGAAGCTGTTGACAATACGGCGGACGGGAGGAAACCGGAGATTGTGCAGCAAAATCCAAGCGTTCATTCCGTAACAGAGATAAATCTCTCTACAGAGCTCCTCTTGCGTATTGCCGAAGAGCTGTCTTCCATAAGGCAGGAACTATCAACCCTGAAACAGGATTTCTTTACAAACCGCACTCGTGAACCTGTGGCTCCCACACCGGCTCCCATAGAAGATTTGCCGGAATCCATAGAAGATTTGCCGGAATCCGAAGAAAAAGAAGCGGTATTTCATGGTGGATTTTTTGATGATTCGGGTGACGAGAAGATCGCTCTTACCGGTAATGAGCTTGATAATATCCTCATGTCTGCAGATTTCACCGAAGAAGCAGGCGTGGATATATCCGAAGATGTACTAGAAGGCATGCCGGAAGCCGCAAAAATCGAACCTGTCCCAGAAGTACTCGAAGCATCTCATAGCGGATTTTTTGGTGATTCGGATGATGAGAAGCTCGCCCTTACCGGTAATGAGCTTGATAATGTCCTCATGTCTGCGAGTTTCACCGAGGAAATAGGAGAAGACATATCCGAAGCCGCGCTGGAAATGGTTGAAATTGAACCTGTTCCAGAAACTTCGGAAAAGACGCTAGAAGATGCTTCTGTGGAAATTGACGAAGTGATTCTAGATCCTTCAAAAGATTCGGAAGAGCTTCAGTGGTTACGGGAAGAAGGCGTTGAACCTATTACGCCTGCGCTGGAAGATAGCAGTTATCTTGAAGCGGATCCTATCGCCCAGCAAGAATCAGAGGTTGAAGACATTGATCTCTCTGATGTAGTCATAGAAGAGCCGGATCTTTCAGGGCAACTGCAAGAAAATCCGTTACAAGAACCTGTACTGGAAGCTATTACCTTTGACGATATGCCTTTGGATCTTTCTGATGAGGATATATTTGCGGGCGCAGATACTGCTGTTCAGGAAAAATCCGAGGAAGAGCCTCTATTGGAAATACCTGTGGAAACACCCGCAGAAATACTTCCCGAAGTGGTTTCTGTAGTGGAAGATATTCCAGTTGAACCTACGGATGCAGAGACTGCTGTTCAAGAAAAGCCCGAAGATGAGTCCCTATTGGAAATACCGGCGGAAGCGCCTATAGAAACGTTTCCTGAAGCGAAACCCACTCCCATTACGGAAGAACCTCCGGCGGTCGAACCGGCGAAAGCGCCGCCCTTTGTACCGGCAGAACCTACAAGGTTGAACAATATACCGCCCACCATTCAGCAAGAACTCAAGACCGTTCTTTCCTACATGGATCAGCTTCTAGAATCTTTACCCGAAGAAAAAATTGAAGAATTCGCGGCGTCCAAGTATTTTGATATCTATAAAAAACTCTTCTCGGAGTTGGGCTTGGTATAAAACAGCTCAATCGCCATGAACAAACCGGTTCAAATGGAAAAAAGCGGGATAGAAGAGAAAAAGAAACTTCACTCCCGCTATAATCCGGTTGCGGAAGCAGAAAAGTACATCAATTCCCTGTCGTTACGGCAGGGAATTCTTTTTCTTATCCTAATAGAACCCGGTATGGGGTATATGATCCCCATACTGGAAAAAAAAGTCCCTGATGCAAAGATCGTTGTATTACACGTTGAAGATGCCTATCCTGAAGGCAACGTTCAATCCTTGTTAGAAAAAGCCATACCAGATACGGAAGCCTCAACCATAGAGATCATTGAATGGCGACCGAGCCTGTCCCTTTACAAGGAGCGGTACGTCCGCTTGATGGTGGAAACCGTTGCATTTATCAAAAGAACCGATGCCAATAAGAGAACAACCGTGTATTTCGGTAAGAAATGGTTCCGAAATTTCTTCAGAAATATCGCCATTATTGAAGAATTCCTTGTTCCGGAGAAACATACCGGTTCCTGTATCATTGCAGGAGCCGGACCAAGCCTTGAAGAAGCTCTACCGATCATAAAAAGATTAAAGGAAACAAAAAATATCTTTGTGCTTGCGGCTTCTTCCGCAGTGGAGCCGTTTCTTCATGCGAATTTGAAGCCTGATATGGTTGTCGCAACGGACGGCGGCAACTGGGCGTTGTTCCACCTATTTTCTACTCTGCGCCTCCATGGGCAAAATAGAGAAAATAAAAACACCCTTGCCGTAAGCACCGTCGCGGCCCTGCCTTCACAGGCGGCTTCCTCTCCTGTTCTCTTTATGACAGACGGAAGCTTGTGGCAGAAAACCGTACTTGCAGGACTCGGCATTCCTTTTCTCAATATGGTACAGCGGGGAACCGTTACTGCATCCGCGCTGGATCTGGCGTTCACACTCTTTCAGGGAAACGTTTTTATTGCGGGCATAGACCTTGCAAATGACGACATCCGCGCCCATGCACGCCCTTATCCACTTGATTTTTACATGGAGTATGCAGACCGTCTCACCTGCACGTATTCGGTAGCCTTTGCCCGTACCGCAGAAGCTGCGGGAAGCATGAATATCTACGCCGAGTGGTTCAAAAAGCAGATTCCGTCATACCCCAAACGGTTATATACCATTGGGAGAAACAATTCCGTCTTCTCATCGTTCCCTTCTTACGAACAGGCGCGCTGGACAAGCGGTACCATCGGCGTTTCCGCCGGCGGAGTCTTGTACAAGATGATACAAAACAAGGCAAAAAACAATACATCTCAAAAGGCGAAAACCATCCTTACGGCCGCGCTACGCGATTCTTCTACTATTAAACAAGAGCTTTTCGATCTTTTATCGGTACAGACGGAAGAAGAACTCATCGAAACAATATGCCGTGTATTGAAAAAGTAAAGGAAATTACCATCTTTTATATAACGTATAAGCTGCTGTTCCATTTGTCGTATCGTTTCAATGTTCCGGCAGTCCATGTTTCTGGACTTCCCCCGATGTGACGGACGGTAGGTTAAGCGGTGCCGTACTGTGTTAATGCTATCGGTATGGCATAGCCGAGCGCCGTAGACATTCGGCGCTTATTATAATACGGTTCAATATACTCAAATACCTCTACCCTCTCCTCCTCTTTCGGGTGTCTCCCTTCTACTTTATCCGCTTCCGCTTTTAACGTCTTAAAAAAACTCTCCGCACGGGCATTGTCCCGACGGTTCCCTTTCCGGCTCATACTCCGTCCGACCTGCGGACGCCGCGCCGACGGCGCGTCTCGAAATTCTTTACCGCAATACCGTACTCCCCGATCCGAATGAAAGAGGAGACCGCTCTTCGGCTTGCGGTTCGCGCGGGCCGTCATAAGCGCGTCGCACACATGACCGGCTTCCCTGTCTTCCGAAAATGCCCGTCCTATCACGCTGCGATCCCATAAATCGAGTATCACCGTCACATACGGCCATCCGTTGTCGGTCTTCAGATACGTTATGTCGG
>JAITAN010000069.1 GCA_031284105.1 Treponema sp.
ATAAAGACGCGGGGCATACATATAAGGAAGCGGATGAAGTGTTCGGCATCGATTCCACGCGGTATTATAGCCGGAAGCAACAGCTTCTTGAAGAAACCGGTTCTCTTGAGTACCGATCCTCAAAAGAACGCCGGGGAAAAATAACGGCGACAGGTTACCCCCTTGCGGCGTCCCCTGCTCCCTCCGGCTTATTATGCCGTCCATCAATAAAAATTGACGCGCGTGTATACTTACATAGAGCGGCGGAAAGAATACGCACCATCGTCTATGCAAGTATACGGCGCGTATGTTCTCAGCCTATCGCTACAGAACCGGTCTCGCCCGTCCGTATGCGGATGCATTCTTCGATGGGAACAACGAATATTTTCCCGTCTCCGATTTCTCCGCTGCGCGCGCCTTTGATGATCGCTTCAATGGTTGGTTTCACAAAATTGTCGTTGACCGCGATTTCAATACGGACCTTTTTCCGCAGGGTTACTTCAACTTCAACGCCCCGGTACATTTCGCCGGTTAAGCCGCCCTGTTGACCGCAACCCATTGAATTGGTTACGGAAATCTTCTTAACATCAGCCTCGTATAAGGCTTGCTTCACGTCATTCAAAGCATAAGGCTGTATATACGCTATGATTAATTTCATTTCTGGTTTTTACTCCTATTAAGGTTTGGAAACATACGTTCTTACAGATTACTGAAAATCTGGAAGCCCGTATACGCTTCGGATTTATGTTCGCTCAGATCGAGACCTATCAATTCTTCCTTATGGGATACGCGCAAGCCCGTAGTGGCTTTCAGTATCAGGAATAGAATCAAACTGGTAGCGGCCGCCCATGCGCCGACCGCAAGAACGCCAAGCGCCTGTACGCCGAGTTGGCGGAAACCGCCGCCGTGGAGAACGCCGACCGCCACGCCTTCGACATTACCCCAGATACCGACCGCCAACGTGCCGAAGATACCGCACACGAGGTGTACGGAAGATGCGCCGACCGGATCGTCAATTTTCAGTACTTTGTCGATGAATTCGACAGAAAGCGCCACCAAAACACCCCCGAGGATCCCTATCGCAATCGAAGCGCCGGGGGAGACAACGCCGCACGGCGCCGTAATCGCCACAAGACCGGCAAGCGCGCCGTTCAATGTCATGGAAACATCGGGCTTTTTGAACCATATCCATGACGTGAGCAACGCTCCGATAGCGCCGGTGGAAGCCGCCAACGTGGTGGTAACGCACACGCGGGCAATGTCCGGGCTTGCGCCGTCAAGCGTTGACGCTCCATTGAACCCGTACCAGCCGAACCACAACAGGAATACGCCAAGCGCGGCGAATACTATGTTATGCCCCGGATAGGCTTTTACGGAAATCCCTCCGTCTTTTCCTTTTACATACTTCCCGATACGGGGTCCGAGTACCGCGGCGCCCATGAGCGCGGCCCAGCCGCCTACGGAGTGTACGACCGTTGAACCCGCGAAATCGTGGAAACCGAGATTTGCGAGCCAGCCGCCGCCCCAAATCCAATGCCCTGAAATCGGGTAGATAAAGGCTGAAATAAAACATGTGTAGATAAGATAGGACTTGAACTGTGTCCGTTCCGCCATCGCGCCCGAAACGATAGTCGCCGCAGTTGCCGCGAACACGACTTGGAAAAACCAATCCCGATAAAAGGCAGGATCGCCCATAGGTCCTTTGAAGAAATCGGATGTTCCGATGAGTCCGCCCAAGGCATCCGCTCCATACATGAACCCCCAGCCTAACGCCCAGTAAACGACCGCTCCAAAGCAGAAGTCCATCAAATTTTTCATGATGATATTACCGGCGTTTTTAGCGCGGGTAAGCCCCGCTTCCACCAAAGCGAAACCGGCTTGCATGATGAACACCAGTGCCGCGCCAAGGAACAACCACACCATAGTAAGCGCATCCCTGATGGTATATTCCTCATCTACCATTACCAGTTCAACCACTTCAGCCACGCTCACTTCATCCTGAGCAAACGCCGCTCCGGCGCACAGGATAAGCGCTACAATCAACCATAATTTTTTTCGCACTTTCATTCTCCTAAAGAAATGTGATGATACTTTTCTATTGCAATATGTGCGCCAAACATAGGGGAAATAAGCGAAAATTATAAAAACATCGGCATATGTCGATAAAAACGGGAGCGGCAATGAAGCGCTCCGTCTTCATGAACGGCGTATCATATTGGTGAAGCGGCGCCGGCTCATGCCCGGACCCATATCGGCGCGGGCAAGGAATATGAACGGCTTGTTCCCGGCCTTATGGTTTTTGGGGAATCAAAAGGCATGTAATAGGTACCCATGTACCAGAACGACGTACTTCCAGCCGGAAGCGATTATGCCCGATTAGAAACAAGATATTTCTGATCGGAAACAAAACGTTTTTAGCCATGCCTTTTTCCGCTACCTTTCCAGAAAAGCCAAACCCGCCGGTAAATTACATGGGCGGAAATTATGCCTAACGGTCCGGTTGCTTACAACATGTTGCCGGCGATGGAAAAATGTGCAGGCGCAGTGGCGCAAAGCGGAATGACGTTGCGGAGGACGAGGGGTCTTAACCCCGTCAGACCCGCAAAGCGGGTCTGTACGTAAACAGTCATGGTATGCGG
Organism: Treponema sp.; assembly: GCA_031284105.1. Lineage (GTDB taxonomy): Bacteria > Spirochaetota > Spirochaetia > Treponematales > Breznakiellaceae > JAIRKH01. The sequence goes on from JAITAN010000069.1 coordinate 2,619, forward strand.
CATTGGATGGGCATCATATTTTATAATTCCGTAAGCATACAAAAATGTATTGTGAAAAATTAGCTTTCTACATTTTTGTGGAGCGGTAGAGCTTCCACGATATGCCATAGTGGTGAACGCGCAAACCCATTTGCCGCTCGGTAATGCCGAGCCTCCGGCTCGCCGCGGACATGTTGCCCTCGCTTATCTTAAGCGCCTCAATGATGAGTTCCTTCTCAAGGCGGGAGAGGGCGGCTTCCAGAGTCGTGTTCGGTTCCGTGCTGGTGGAACCGGGCGATTGAAGACTTGGCGGCAGGTTGTAAGAATGGATGACCGAGTCTGTGGAGAGGATCACCGCGCGTTCGATGCAGTTTTCAAGCTCCCGTACATTACCGGGCCACGAGTAACTGGTGAGCAAGTCTATGGCGGGCGAGGATATGCGTTTGATGAGTTTGTTGTTCTTCTTCGCGTATTTTTCCGCAAAATGGTCGGCTAAAAGCACGATGTCGCTCTTGCGTTCCCGTAAAGACGGACAGCGCAGCGGAAACACGTTGAGCCGGTAGTAGAGATCTTCGCGGAAACGTCCCGCCTTGACCGCTTCCTCAAGGTTACGGTTCGTAGCAGCGATGAGTCTGACGTCAACTTTGATGGTTGATACGCCGCCGACCCGCTCGATCTCCCGTTCCTGAAGCACACGGAGGAGTTTTACCTGTATTTGAGGCGGAATTTCGCCGATTTCGTCAAGAAAGAGCGTCCCTCGGTGCGCCTGTTCAAACTTACCCTTGTGCATGCTCATAGCGCCGGTAAACGCGCCTTTCTCGTGTCCGAATAGTTCGCTTTCGATGATCGATTCGGGCAAAGCCGCGCAGTTTATCTTGATAAAAGGCTCGGCGGCGCGTCGTGAAAGCCGGTGAACCTCGGCGGCTATGAGTTCCTTGCCGGTACCGCTCTCACCGGTAATAAGCACGGTCGCGTCGCTTGGGGCGACTTGGGAGAGCATCTCGTAAATGCCCCTCATCGCATTACCGGTTCCAATAATGGCGCTGCCTTCGGCGATACGCCCGCTTTCAATGCTTTCACTTCTCCTGAAACGCTTTTCATCAAGCTCATTTTTTTGGAAACGGAACTGTTCTTCCATGATCCTTTCGCGGAGTTTCGCGGAATCCGCTATGATGGACGACGCTTTTTCAAGAAAAGCGCGATCCCATACCCGTTGCATTTCTTCGCCGTCTACGCGGCGCTCGGCACTGAGCGTCCCAATAACCGCGTTTCCCGATCTGATAGGCACGCAATAATAGGTGAGTCCTTCCATGTCTTTTTTTGTTCTGTTTTTCGCGCGGTTAAGAAAACGGTTGTCTTGAGAGAGATCGTTTACCGTTATCGGAAGACCGGATTCAAACACCCTGCCGACTAAGCCTTCGCCCAGCCGGTACAGTCCGCGCGCTTTTTCTTCCGCAGTAAGTCCATAGGCTTCTTCAATTTTAAGAAGCCCTGTTTTCCGGTCAAGGAGAGTTACCATACCCCATGTTAAGCCTGCCCTTGTTTCAAGGAGGCTTAAAAGAGGTCCTAACGCCGTTCTTAATTCAACATACTTATCAAAAGTTCTTGCAATATCAAAAAGCAATTCCAATTCTAAACGTTCATCTTCTAATAATATGGTACCATTCATGGGTGATAGTTTAGTTCATTTATGTAGGAAACTCAAGTAGTATACGGAAAGAAAAGAAGATAATCGCACGGGCAATGTCGCTCACGGCAGAGCGCTGCCGTGTGTACCGCTTCAATACGGCTACCTGCCCTGTACCGTGATTACGTTGCCGCGCTTCTTTTCCATTTGCGTAATAAGCGCCCCCATATCTCTTGGAAGCGGCGCGGACAAACACGTTCCGTCCGGCAAGGTGATTTCCACTGCATGAAGGCCGAGCCGAGAAAGTAAGGGTTTTTCTTCAAAAGGATCGCCGCGCCACCCGCGTTTGAATGAGGATAATACCACGGGTTTTGGGTTTCGGCAGTACAGGGGATCACAGACAATCGGGCAGCCCAAAGCGCTTGCATGTACCCTGATCTGATGGGTGCGCCCTGTTTCCGGTAGGACTTCAATGACGCTGAAATTTCCGGCTACGATTAACAGCTTGAAATGCGTCCGGGAAGGTTTCCCGTGGTATTTGTCGATGATAGTTAGGTGCCGCTTGTTGCCATTCGGCACGAGCGGCAGATCGCAGATCGTTTCTCCATGCGGAAAATGTCCGTACACAACGGCAATATACCGTTTTTTTATTGAACGCCGCTCAAAGGATAAGGAAAGCGCTTTGTGAGTATCGGCGTTTTTTGCGAATACGACAAGCCCGGATGTGTCTTTGTCGATACGATGAACCGTATACACCATGTGCCGGAGCGCATCCGACAGCAGGAGATCGAGCCGTTCTTTAGTATCATCCCATCGGTCACCCCCCACCGCAATGCCGGCGGCTTTGTTCACCACAATGAGTTCACTATTTTCATATACAATGGTAAATGGAACTGTGCGTTTCATGTTTGCCCTCACGCGTGTAACTCTGTCAAACAATTTTTTAATCGAAAAAGTATGTCAAAAAAACAAAATATATACAAGGGATCACTCCGGTACCGATGTCTCTTTTATGAACTCATATTACGCATGAGTTCGCTTTAGTTCTGAACACGGATAATTCTGTTCAAAGGTGAATTATCGGAATTCTGAACTCGACAATCAGGATTCTGAACACGGCAATAGAAGCTCGGAACTCGGATAATCCTATTCAAAGAAGGGTTACCGACTTAGTACCTCATGGTATGCAAAAGCCGATGCAGCGCATGACGCGTAGCATGAACTATTAAGAGATGAGCGCGGCAGAAACCCTTGCGAAAAACGACCGTACAGTGTATGCTTATTACCGGAAAGAAGGGAAAGCGATATATGAATAAACGTAGCACGCGGAAAAACAGAGAACTTTTTTTTACCGCGCTTCCCCAGATACATTTACAGTGGTTCGCCGCGGAAGACGAAGGGCGTACCGAAGAACCGTCCGAGTACAAGATACGCAAGGCGCGGGAAGAAGAAGGGCGGGTTGCCAAAAGTCAGGAGCTTATCGGGGCACTGGTGCTGCTGATTCCGGCTATGACGCTGCTGTTTCTTGCCCCATCTATGCTGAAAAACTTTGTCGAAATGCTCCGCTTTTTTCTGTCAATGGCAACAGAGATCGATCCGACAAAGGACAGAAGGATTGCCGCTATCGCGCTGCTCTATTTTATCAAACTATGCCTGCCCATTATCGTGGTGGCTATGATATCGGCTATCTTTGCGAATATGATACAGGTGGGCTTCCTATTCACAACCAAGCCTTTAGCGCCCAATTTTTCCAAGATACTGCCGCACTTCGGCAAGTATTTTCAAAAGACGCTTTTTTCTATGGAGGGTCTCTTCAATTTCGTTAAATCTATTGTTAAAATGTTCGTTATCGGTTTGATCGCATTTCTGCTCATCAGATCTAAAATCAATGTACTTACGAACATGGAAACCATGGATTTGTGGAAAAGCGTACGTACCGTAGCGATGCTGACCATACAGATGATCATTATTTCGGCTTTGTTTCTGCTCCTCTTGTCCATTCCCGATTACATGTTTCAGCGGTGGCAATACCGGCAGTCGCTCAAAATGTCCAGAAAGGAAGCCGAGGAAGAACGTAAAATGTACGAAGGCGATCCTTATGTGAAGGCGCGGCTCAGACGGCGTATGCGTCAGATTCTAACCAAAAACATGGCTATCAATGTCGCCAAAGCCGATGTGGTCATCACAAACCCGACTCATTTCGCGGTAGCGTTGGAGTACCACATGGGAGAAGGCGGCGCTCCTATCGTTACGGCAAAAGGTGAAGATGAGATGGCGTTCCGTATTAGACGCATTGCGCTTGACAACGAGGTGCCTATTGTGGAGAATAAACCCCTGGCGCGAGCCTTATATGCGGAAACCGATGTCGGCGATGAAGTGCCGGAACAGTATTGGCAGGCGGTTATTCTGGTGTTACAGAAGGTGTGGGCGATTAATGAGGAAAGACGAAAGAATGTTCGTTGAGGCAAATAAGGTAAATAAAGAATCCCCGGAGCAGATATCCGGAGTATTTAAGATTTCTCTTTGAAATTTTTGCATAGGTGGAGAAACAAATCCCTCCACACCCCAGTTTTCCGCAGTAAGCTGCGGGGTATTAAACCAAAAAGGGCTATGCCCTTAAATAAGGAAAAAATATGGCGAATGCGGTGAGGGCAGATATATCTTATCAGACGGGTCCGGTGGGAAAACTCTCTGATGTCGCGCTTGCGGCCGCTGTTGTTGCGGTAATAATCATGTTTCTTGTCCCGCTCCCTACGGTTGTGCTTGACGTATTGATGGCGTTAAACCTCGTCCTCTCTATACTCATTCTTTTGACGGTCCTGTATACAAAAAAAGCGACTGATTTCAGCCTGTTTCCGGCGGTACTGCTTGCGGTTACGGTCTTCGGTCTGGCTCTGAATATTTCATCCACTCGGCTTATATTGACCAAAGGAGCCGCGTTTGACGGCAACATGGTACGGGCTTTCTCCTCTTTTGTGGTCGGCTCATCCAATTCAATGGACGGGCTTGTGGTAGGATCAATCATATTTGTCATCATCATTGTCGTACAGGTGGTGGTGATAACAAAAGGAGCTACCCGTACATCGGAAGTGGCCGCGCGATTCACGCTGGACGCCATGCCGAACAAGTACATGGCGATTGATTCGGAGTACAGTTCCGGCGCCATTACGGAAGATGAATCCCGCAGCCGTAAAGCCGAGGTTCAACAGGAAGCGGATTACTACGGTTCAATGGACGGCGCGAGCAAATTTATTTCAGGCTATGTGAAAGCCGGTATCTTTATTACCGCGGTGAACGTTGTCGGCGGCATCATTGTCGGAACCGTGATGCACGACGAATCGATTGGGTCCGCAGTGAACAACTACATACGCTTCACCATAGGAGACGGACTGCTGTCCCAGTTTCCGTCTCTGCTTGTGTCAACTGCGGTCGGTATCGTGGTATCAAGAGCCGCGACGCCCGGCGATCTGGGGCAGGAAATAAGCGTACAGTTTACCCGCGACGCTCGTATTTACTGGATTTCCGCGTTTGTACTGCTGGGACTTGCCCTGTTGCCGGGTTTTCCGCATATCGTACTCTTTATCATGGCCGCGCTCATCGGATATTACGCATATACCATTACTTTGAAACAGCGAATGAAGGCGCGTGAGGAAGCGTTTGCGGCCGGAAAGACGATAAAGCCGAAAGAAGATACGGGCGAGATGCCCTCCATTGTGCCGCTTGATCCTCTCTCGCTTGAATTGGGCTATGGGCTTATCCCGCTTGTCGATAAGGACAAAGGCGCGGAATTGCTTGAGCGCGTACAGGGTGTGCGGCGGCAGTCCGCGCTCGATCTGGGCTTGGTGATTCCCAAGATACGCATCATCGACAACATGGCGCTTGAACCTTCGGAATATTGTTTCAAGATACGGGGCGTTGATGCGGGTAGGGGTAAGATACGCCTGAATTACTACTTGTGTATCAACCCCGGACATATAAAAGAAGAACTGCACGGCGAAAAGACGCGGGATCCGGCATTCGGGCTGCCCGCGGTGTGGATAAGCGATGAAAAGCGGGACGAGGCTGAACGGCTGGGTTACACGGTAGTCGATCCGCCGACTATTATTTCAACGCATCTGACCGAGATCATCAAACGGAACGCTCCGGAAATTTTGGGACGTCAAGAAACGCAGGCTATCATCGAAGCAATAAAGAAGGGGTACCCCGCCGTTGTCGAAGAGGCTATGGGAGCAAAAGCGTTAAGCCTCGGAGAAGTTCAGAAAGTATTGCAGAATCTTCTGAAAGAGCAGGTTTCCATCCGTAATATGGTAACGATTCTGGAGGCACTTGCCGATTACGCTCCGCTGACTCACGATGTCCGTTTCCTTACAGAAAAAGCCCGTCAGGCGCTCGGCAGGCAAATTTGCCACAAGTACGCGGATGAGAACAATGTTCTCCACGTCCTGATCATTGAGCATGGTCTTGAACAGAAACTCGTTGACAGCAAGGTCGAAACGAGTTCCGGCGTTGTATCCGCGCTTGAGCCTTCGGTGCAGCGCGCGTGGATAAAGGCGCTGACCCGTTCCCTGAGTGCTATCCAAGAACACGGCTATTTGCCGGTTATCGTATGCGCGGAACAGGCGCGCTTTCTAGTCAAGTCGTCAACCGAACGGGAAATACCGGAATTAGTGGTACTGTCCGTACCGGAAATCTCCTCCGATATTACGCTTGAATCATTAGGTACAATACGGGTGGAATAATGCCCCTCCAAAGAGAACTCTTCTCTCAAAGAGAGGCGGGGTTTGTTTGTATTACCTTAATAGTTCCCTGCCATAACCGGTTAAGAATCGCTGTATCGCCTCATAGGGGACAACCGTCTTAACATGTCCGCGCGCATAGGGCGCTATCTCGTAGGGATTCCAGTGAAAAACCACACCGGGTGGCGCGGAGGATGCGCCTTCGCGTTGTGTGATGGAAAACTCTGACGGCATTTCGATAACGTCCACCAGAAAACCGTGTTCGCTTAAAGACGCTTCAGGGCTTAAACCCTCATCCATACGAAGGCGCGACTCTATGAGTTGCAACAAATCCGCGTGTACATCTTGCGCGATTATGTCGCTCAAGAGAACTTGATTGGGCGTTGCGCCGTCTTTGCCGGTTTTGTCAAAGAGATAGAACTCCTCCGTTTGGCTGCCGTGCGCGCCGCCGGTAAACTCATAGCGCGTCCTTTTTACCTGCACAACACGTCCTAAATCAGCCGCTTCTATGGTCTCGATATATTCCCAGTTAAAGGATTCGTCGTAAGATTCTTCCCATATACCGGCGGCGCGGGCGTAGGATTTCTCCCATGAGACGATAAGACTATCGCCATACGCTGATGGAGGGGCATTTTCGTATAAAACACGGTATATACATTCCTGCAAACCGTCATTTCCTGCAAATTCAAACAAATTGAGCGAGATTTTCATGCTTGGGCTATTTTCAGCCTTATCTGGAAATAGGAAAATCGTTTTCTCCTGTGCATACGTCCTAAAATCCGTCTCAAAATCCGGAGCGTTTCTCGGAACGCTCCGGCACGCGCCCAGCAATATGAGCGGCGCCATGAAAAAAAATACTATATACTTCATATACAAAATATATAGCAAATACACGAAAACTTCAACAGCAGGCAGGCAGGCACAGCCTGTTTACTAGCCTTCGGCGTTGTATCAAGAACGGCGTACGACTTTTGGTCTGATAGGAGCGTATGCGTGCCGGTGATAAGAGCGCATCACCGGTAATGATAAGGGCGTATCATCAATGCAACGTTGCATTGCGCCCCGGCATAGTCCTACGTTGGGGCGTGGGCTAGCGCTAGGGCGTATCAACATAGACAATCGCTCCGTGCGGAACGCGCCGTCCGCCGGTGTGAGAACCGCGAAGGCGCGGCTTGAACATAGCTTGAGGCTTTTGTATCTGTCCTGTATTTGTTTACTGTGCGTAGCGTGAACACGTCCTAACAATGCGTTCAGCAAAAACCCAAAGCCGGTATGCTTCTTGGTGGAAGCCGCCGGCTTTGGGTTCCTTTTTTGTACGCTGTTCATGCCCATATTGCATCCCCTATCTTCACGGCGACTTCACCGCAAAGCCACCGGGTGCCGTAGGCCGGGCTTGTCCCCGCCGAAGCGCATACCTGCCTCTATGCAGGAGGTACGTATAGCATTATTTATTTTATCCTTTCCCAGCGGTGAATGCCGCCTCGTGAACAGGGATTCTGTACCGGTTTTTGGCCTAATGCCGTATTTCCGCATTTATTGCACCGCCATACCGCGGAAGGGGTTTCAACATAACGAACCCATCTATGACCGCTGCCTTTAGGACAATTTCCCGCTAAGGGTTTTAATTCCCCCGTACCTGTCCACCCACATTTTGAACAACGCCATTTTCCCATACCATACCTTTCTTGCTATTTCTTCCTTTATGGGAATGATACCGCCGGCTCTGCAGCTTGATGATTTCACTGTAACTGCTTGATGGACGACCCAATATCTCCGGCAACACGATGTCCCGCCCCTATAAAATCATCCTTAAACGATGAAAGCATATTTACGGAATCTTTTAATTGTAATCCAATGCTTACAAAAGCGCTTAATATATAAACCACGCCCAAAACCCCCATTGCTACATTCAATCCGGCAATTCTGCCTACCGCAAGGATAAAAAGAAATATCCAGATAAAACCCGCTATCGCGCGCATGCCTACCCATGATAATATAACGGCTATCAATAGAAAAGATTGTGATGATATGTTTATAAATGGAATATCCCAAATTTCTTTTCCACAAAATATTTCCAGGAATGATGCGCAAAACAATATATTAAGACAAACAATTACCGTCTCATATACATCAGAAAACAATTTGATCTTGTATCTTAT
>JAITAN010000084.1 GCA_031284105.1 Treponema sp.
AAAGCATAAACCCGACTATGCCCGCCGTCAAGCGTATTCGGCTTGCATCGACCGCCTAATGAGTTTCGCGGGCCGCTCTTTGATCGGGATAGGGACTGACGGGCCGTCCCGCACCGCAAGCCCGTCTTCTTTCACGCGTAAAACTATGCTATCATAGGGATATGACACACTACGGTAATTTTTGTATTAACGGAAAAACCTACGGCGTTGGGCCTGATGGAGAACGCCGCACGCTTATCATAGCGGAACTTGGTACCGGACACGGCGCGGACCGAATAAGGGCAGCGGAACTCATAGATGCGGCTGCGGAAGCCGGCGCGGACTGCATCAAATTCCAGATCGTCTACGCGGATGAGATACTTCATCCCCATACCGGCGCGGTGCCGCTTCCGGGCGGAAGCATCGATCTCTATGATGCGTTCAAACGGCTGGAAACGCGGCCCGATTTCTTTGCGGACATGAAGGAAGCGGTTGAAAAGAAAGGGCTTTTGTTTCTCTGTACGCCGTTCGGGCTTAAAAGCGCCCGCGATCTCCGCGCGTTGCAGCCTGCGGTACTGAAAATCGCGTCCCCGGAACTCAACTATACCGCGCTGTTGCGGGAGATCGCTTCATACAACCTGCCCGTCCTGCTTTCATCCGGCGTGTCAACGTTATCCGATATAGAAGCAGCGCTGTCCGCGCTTTCGGGCGTACCGGTCTGTTTGCTGCATTGCGTTACCGCGTACCCCGCCCCGGCCGAAGACTACAACCTCCGTGCGCTGCGCACGCTTTCCGCCGTCTTCGGCGTGCCGGCCGGGCTGAGCGATCACAGCATGGATGCGGAACTGGTCCCATTTCTCGCCGCGGCCCTGGGCGCGGCCGTTATTGAAAAGCATTTCTGCCTGTCGCGGAAAGACGCGGGGCTTGACGATCCCATCGCCCTTGACCCGCCCTCATTCGCGGTCATGGCGCGTGCGGTACGCACGGCCGAGCGCATCGCCGCGGAACAAGGAAGCGAAGCCGCGCTTGCGGCGATGCGGCGTGAACGAGGCGGGCGCGCCGTGGACGCGGCGCTGGGGGATGGGGTGAAACGGCTTGCGCCTTCGGAAAAAGCCAACTATGCGCGCACCAACCGCTCCATTCATGCGCTTCGGTCCATACGGGAAGGGGAGATTATTACGAGGGAGATGATAGCCTGCCTTCGGTCGGAAAAGGCCCTGCGTCCGGGACTGCCGCCGTCGTGGGAAGATGCCGTCATCGGGCGCGCGGCCAGAACGTACATTCCGGATGGAGAAGGCGTCAGGTTTGAAGACGTGTGAACAGTTTCTTCAAATCTTCCCATGCGGGACGTTTCAGGCTTGCATCGCGCAGGAGCGCGCTGGGGTGATAGGTGGCGATGAGGGGAATGGACGCCGCGGCCGCGCCGCTTGCGGCGTCCATCGTGTATTCAAAGAAGGTCCCGCGCAACCGTCCGATGCCCTCATCCGTACGGAGCATGGTTTGCGCCGCGACCCTTCCCATGCAGAGGATGAACGCGGGCCGCACCGTCCGTATCTGGCGGATCAGGAACGGGACGCACGCGGCGGTTTCCGCGGGCAAAGGGACGCGGTTGCCCGGAGGACGGCATTTTACGGTATTGGTAATAAAGCAGTTTGTTGAACGGGAAAGCGCAATGCCGGCAAGCATACGATCAAGAAGCCGTCCGGCAGGACCCACAAAAGGTCTGCCCTTTTCATCTTCTTCAGAACCGGGCGCTTCGCCTATGACCAGTACCCGCGGCTGCCGTACGCCTTCCCCCGGCACGGCAAGGATACGTACCTCGCATAAGCCGCACGCGCTGCATGAACGGATGTCCCCGGCTATTGCTTCCGGCGTATCGCCGGCATAGGCAATGCCGCGGGCAGCGGCCGCGTCATCCTCAAAGGCCGGCGCTTCTCTGTCCCGCCAATGCCCATCGCGTAGGAAATCGCCGGCCGTATCGAGCAACGCGGCCAGCCGGGTTTTATCTTCTGCGGTCATTGAATCGCCGCGCTACCGATCCATGAGCGGCAGCTCTTCCAGCGTTTGCGGATTGAGGAACAGCGCATCGCCGCTTTCGCGCTCGGTGAGCAGTCTGTCCTGATAGAACACGATTGAGGCGAAGGGATGAACCGCAATGGAGGACATCGCCCGGCATTGCAGGTCGGAATCAAAACGCGCCATATAGAAGGCGGTACGGTTGGATGCGGCAATGGCGTACAGATCGGGTCCGTTTACCCAGAGGAGGCTATTGACGCTTATGGCGTCAGTCCCCTGTTCCACCGTTTCAAGCGTCTCAATCGCTATCTTCACCAGCCGGTACGACCGCGCATCGCTTTGTGCGGAAAGGGCGATAATGGCGTCGTTGACAACGGTTACCGTTCTTATATTCAGCGAACTATCATCCGAATCTTTTATCCGTCTACCCGTATTGGCGTCGATCTGGACGATCTTACCCAAAGGGGATTCCGTCGCATTGAGCGCAATGCCAAACGTAATGACCGGAATCGGTTGTTCCCCGCCGTTTATCAACTCCTGCTGATCCCGCGCTATCTCCTGGCGTTCCTGCTGGGCTTCCGCTATTTTTTGCTCGGCAAGCGCCTCATTCCGCTGCGCTTCCCCTTTCTGCTGCACGACGGCTTCTTCCCGCCGGGCCAAGTCCTGTTCCTGCTCCGCGCTATCCTGCCGGCCCTGATCCGCGGAATCCGGATCAGGCGGCTGCGCGGCAGCTTCACTCGGCTCCCGCTCAAGCTGCCGCTGTTCCCCGGTAATGGCGGCATCTTCCCGTGCGGCAGCCTCTTGCTGCTCCTGCGCCCTCAGTTCGGCTTCCCCGGCTTCCCGTTCCTTTAAGTCAACCATATCCTGACGGGTCCCTATGCCCATATCCTGATCTTTCCGCTGCTCTTCTACCACCTCAGGCGCGGTAAGCGGCGTCGTATTGACCGCGCTTAAAGAACCGGGCAGGGCGTTTCCAAGCGGAATAACGATAAGGGTCTGTCCCGCCCACTCGTCATAACGAACCGAAATGCCTACTTTCTCGCCGGTAAGATGGGACGCGGCAATCTCGTTATAGTTAGCAGTAAAATACTGTAAATTCTTGTGGAACACCGCGTTGTAAATGGTGATATATTGGGCGAGGAGCGCGGCGTCCTGCGGGGAATACCGGTACGCGGTTTCCAGATAGCCTTGAACGATGAGTCTTAAATTCCTAATATGATCGACCCCGACATTGGGACCAAGCCCGAAAATATCCGCATCGAATCTCCCCGTCTTCTCCGGCGATATGCAGTGAATAACAAAATAACGTTCGGTTTGCCCTGCATTCGCGGAACCGCTATTGATGATTCTGCCCAAACCGCCGCCTATTTCCCAAATGGCGGTACGGCTGTCGATTTTGGCGGGTATAGCTGTATTACTGATAAATTCCATCGACCCCTGATGCTCTAATAGTTCTCTGTTATTAACAACCTCTTGGGCAAACGTACCTATGGAAACGTGGAAAACAAGAGAAAAGAGCAGAAAGAAACGGATATTTCGCATATAGATTCCTCTTTACGGTATGATAAACGAAAAGAATACAATAGGCAAGTAGATACCGGTTATTATTGGAACAGCGGGGTGCGTGCGTTACGGGCGGAAGAAGTATTACCGTAAAGAAAATGTATGCACATTTCTTGTTTCATACGCCGCCCCATACCCATAACCGTTCTCTCGAAGCAATTCGTAAAATTCCCGCAGGGGCAACCCCGTTACATTAGTGAATGAACCTTTTATACCTGAAATAAAGCAATTCGCAATGCCCTGCGCCCTGTACGCGCCGGCCACCCCTTTCCATTCATCCGTATCAAGGTACCACTCGATTTCCGTATTGGAAATAGGGGCAAAACTCACCTCGCTTATAACGGTCTTAGCGGCAAGACGGCTATCCTTCAACCGGTACAACACGATGCCGCTTATGACCCTGTGAGTACGGCTTTGAAGGCGGGAAATCATGCGCTTTGCCCCGGCGCGGTCTTTGGGTTTTCCGAAAATACGCCCATCTATGGCGACTACCGTATCCGCTCCAAAAACCCACCGGAATGCCGCCTGTTCCCCGGTCGTTCCGGCATTCTCTGTGTGCAAAGATTCCGCCGCGGACAATACCTTCTGCGCCGCTATCGCCTCCGGTATCTTCTCAAGCGGGAGCGCGTCATTCCATGTTTCCTCTCGTAATGACGGCTTGATAATAAACGGAATTCCCAGCAGTCTGAAATAATCCTGCCGTCTGGGGGAAGCCGAAGCGAGTACTATTGCGTCCATTCTTTCACCTGTCTCGATATATGCCCCTGCGGTTCACGGTAAGGTTCCGATGAGTTTCGCCACTTTTTCAACTTCAGCGCCCGTAAGCCGGGGATAGATCGGAAAAAGCGCGGTCCTCATCGACAGGGAATACGTCTCGGGACAGTGCTCGTTACCGCCAACACGACCGCTTCCTATAGCCGTATCAGCAAACGGGTTTTCAACCGCTATATCTTTCTTCCTAGCGTAGGCTTTCACGTCCTTCATACCCGTCTCAAGGATCAGCGGAAAAGCGTAATTGTTGTACTCAACGCCTTCACGGGAAACAAACCGTTTATGGCGGGTACGGAGACTCGCGTGTGCGTACGCTTCCGCGATCTCTTTCACCTTATCAAGATTTCTACGCGCTTCCCTGAACTGCACGATAGCCATTGCCGCGTTCATGTCAGATAACGCGTATTCGCCGGGCAGTTTTCCCAGATTCCGCAGAACCGTTCCATCCCGGCGGTTCACGGCAAAAAGCAGCGCGCCGCCGCCCGCCGTAAGCACATCCCGTTCTTCCAAGCCCAATATGGTAAAGACGCCCGCGGAAGGCAGCAACGTATCGCCTGCAAGCGTACCGAAACTCTGGGAGCAGTCTTCAATCACCGGCAACCCCAGGGCCGCAATAGAAGCCGTATCCGGCGCGAAACCTAATGTATGATGAACAACGATTGCCCTTGTTTCAGGGGAAAGAAGGGCTTGCACATGATCTCTGTCAATAACGGCGTCGGAAGGTGCGGTATCGCAAAAAACCGGCTTGAGCCGCAAGGCTTCAATGATACGAACATAATACACCGGCGATAAGGCGGATATGATCACCCCCTTGCCGTCTCCGATAGCAAGCGCTTTCAACGCAACATACAACGCAATAGCAGGACTACGCAACGCGATACAGTAATCAAAGCCCAGTTGTTCCTTTGCGAGCTGAATCAACATCTCCGACCGTTCTCCGGGGCCGATCTTTTCTTCAACCAAGACCGTCAACACGGCGTCCATTTCCTTACGCCGGATAGTTGGAGAATAGAGTTCTATCATGTAGTAAGTTTACTGCTTGAGTTCTGATATTTTCTGCAATTCTTTAGGATTAAAGAGATTACGTATACTCAAGATGATAAGATAGCCGCCGTGGTCCTGACGCACTACCCCGTAAATATACTCACTGCCTATACCGCTCACCATTTGGGGAGGAGGCTGAACTTGCTCATGCCCTATTGTAACCACTCGTGAGACCCGATCAATAATTACCCCCAGCTTCATCCCATCAATATCCAGAATGACAAAACCCGACAACAAATCATCTTCTTCTGACGCCGCGAGCTTTTTAAGATGAAACCGTTTATGTAAATTGATGATAGGTATGATTTCGCTCCGCAGGTGGAAAATACCTTCCACATACGGCGGCGCGTTCGGAATAGCCCGGATATCCTGTACCCTGACGATCTCTTTAACATCCATAATATTTATTCCATACAACTCTTCACCTAATTGAAACGTAACCAGTTGCATGTTCTGATCAGCCATAGCGCCCCCTTTTGTTTAACTATTATATCATACAGTTGAACGTAAATTTCTGCAAGAGTGAAAAAGAGTGAAAATATGAAAATTACCGGAAAATGGAGCGGTGAAAAACACAACCCGCTCCCTCTTGACCACGCTCCTCAAAAAACACACAATTAACATCATATGAATCCTTTCTTTCAGCGTCTTGCGCTTTTGATCAGGTATGAAGCACGCGGCGCGCCGGAATGGCGCGGCGCAAAGAGGGTAGTTAACGGGAGCGGCGTTACGGTAACGTGCGCGGGCATGATACGGGCCGGGCTTGCGGCGCGGGGCGTATACGCCGAAGCGGAGCGCCATGCGCGCCGCGCGGAGTAATATCGTCCGGAAGCTCGTAACCAAGGCCGTCATGGAACGAAACCTCATAGAAGAGGGCGACCGCATACTCATAGCGGCATCCGGCGGCAAAGACTCGACCGTTATGGCATGGGCGCTTTCCGGCATCCGTCCTGCAATAAAGAAAACGTATGAACTTGCGGCCCTGCATATATCAAGCGATTTTTGCGCGTGCTGCAAAAAATCCGCGCTTGAACGGCGCCTTATCGAATGGGGGGTATCTTTTACAGATGTATCGGTGCCCATCATCGGGAGGCTCAAGCCGGGCCGCACGATGAACTGTTACTGGTGTTCAACTCAAAGACGTACGGAACTGTTGAAATACGCTCTTGAGCGAGGCTTTAACAAAATTGCGCTTGGTCATCATCTCGACGATATTATCGAAACGTTTTTTATGAATATGACGGCAAAAGGCGAACTTTCCGCCATGCCGATCCTGCTTAAATACCAGAAATATCCGGTATCCATTATACGCCCCCTTGGACTTGTCGAGGAGCAGCAGATTATAGCTTGTGCGGAAGAAGAAGGCATACTCAAAACGTCCTGTACCTGCCCTTTCGGCATGAACTCAAACCGCAGGGCCGTACGCAAGCGGATCGCGGACTTTACCGGCAATTCCGCGGCCGTAAAACGGCGGATATTGCAAGCCGTTGACGCGGCGGGGCTGCTTACCGAAGAACGCGCCGCGCGCCCGGGACCGTAAGCGTTCCCGATTGGCCGGTTCCCCCTGCCGCTGCGATTGCAGGAAAAGGTACGGGGGGAAGCGCGGCTCCGGGCAAGGCGGAGGCTTGCGTCCGGCTTGCCGCGGGAAGAACCGCGGCAAGTACGGAGGGAACCGTTACGGTATGATTGCACTCAGTATGGGTCCGAAGGGGCCTTCGCCTTCTTCTCCGCCCTTTGCGTTTTCGTAGCGGAGGCAGAAGTAAACCGTCTTGCCGGAGTCGCCGTCAAAGTCGAAAAGATACCGCTTGTGGTGGGTGAAAGTGGAATGGGGCAGGTCGTCCCCTTTCACGGGCGGCGCGGCAAGGCGGAACCGGTCGGCCTCCGTGGAAGCGCCCATGATGCCCCAGAAGATGCGGACGCCGTAGTCGCTGCGGAGATTGTCTTCCCCATTCTTGACGGTTCGGATGTTGCTAATCTCGATGAGATGCACGCCCGGATACGTAACGTCCGCTTCGACCTGGGCCGTGGGCCTGGGAACCGGCGTGCGGATCGTGTCGTCGTTGGGAATGCCCATGTTGTCCCGATCCTCGTTGGTAACCGCGGGGTGGTAGCGGAGATATGCCTTCACGAAGGCGCGAAGGGTTTTTTCCGAGGAAGCGCGGACGCGGTTTTTCTCCGCGGTTTCCTGCGCGGTGTGGGGCTTGAGCGTTACGAGCCATGCGGCGTGCCAATCCGCATAAGCTCCGGCCAGCTCCGTCCTCGCCGCTTCGGGAATGTGCGTCCAGCGGGGAGGATTTTCCGTGCATTGCTGGTCCACGTAGTCGTTGACGTTCTTGAAGAACGGATCAAACTTCGCATCCTGCGTGGGAATATACTCTTTTCTATGTGCCATATATGCTCCTTTACGCGAGGGGATGTGTTCCCCCCGCAATACGCAAAATACCCCGGAGATCTCGCGCTCCGGGGGTTCTTTAGGGCATAGCCCTTATTTATAAGCCGCGGTAAGCTGGGCTTGAACTTCCGCCTTTACCTTGTCGTATCCCGCGGATTTAAGAGCGGCCCGGAAGTCGGCCGCAGCCTTTTCGGGATTGCCGGTCTTGCCGAAGTGAATGGACGGGAGATAGGTGGCGCAGACGTCTCCAATCGCGGCCATTTCCGCAGCGACCTTGGTGTTGTCAAAGCTGAATTTCCCCAGCGGGTAATCCTTGGCAAAGGTATTGAGGCGCTCGATAAAGGGTTTGCGGCCCACCCACCATGTGTCCCACTCGGGTTCAAACTTATCCACACGGCCGGCCCAGAAGTTGGTGTCCAGGGCGTCGGTACTGGAATTCCAGCCTTCGGGACGGGAGAATCTGCCGTCCGGCAGCACGACGTAATCCTTCCCCTCAATGCCGTAGTTATAGAGCAGGTAGATCTGCTTGTCGTTCCGCATCAAGTCGTAGAGCTGCAGGGCTTTCTCCACATTTTTGGACGCCGCATTGATGGCCAGCGCCTGATGGGTAAGCAGGTCCTTATTCACGTTCTCGCTTTCCATGCCCCAGTAGTACATCTGAAGTTCCGAGCCGGGCTGTTCCCTGTCCATCTGTTCCCGCAGGGAGATATAGGTTTGGACGTGGTGCTGGTCAGAACCGGAAAGACCGGCGAGGAGCAGGTTTCGGGTTTCGCCCCGGTAGTTCAGTACGTCTTCCCGCCAAAAGCCCTTTTTCGCCCACCGGTCAAGCAATACGGCCGCGTCCGCCAGTTCGTTCCCGTCCATGTAGTACGATATCACCGTGGAGGGATCGCCGGTATTGTACTGGAAAATATTGTAATTGCCGGCAGCGGCGCCGATAATGGTCTGGACCGGACGTTTCGCTTTGAAATACGCATCGATAAGTCCAAAGTCGCGGTATTCCGCGCCGTTGATGTCCCATGGGTAGGCTTCTGGGTGGTTCTTCTTGACGATGTCCCAGTACTTCTCCAGGTCCTCAAAGACCGCGACGCTTTCAAGCCCCCCTTCCGCGGCCCAGTCCTTACGCCAATACATGCCGTGGTTGGTGTACTGACTGTACTGATCCTCAGGAATAAACCATATCTTGCCGCCTTCCGAGCAGAACTCCCAGTGGGACTGGGGAATTTCCGCCCAGGTCAGCGGGGCGTTTTTCTGGATCAGTTCCGGGGTAAGGGGATAAAAACCGCCTTTGCGCGCGATTTCCCATGCGTAGAGCCAGTCCGTGGCCGTA
Organism: Treponema sp.; assembly: GCA_031284105.1. GTDB lineage: Bacteria > Spirochaetota > Spirochaetia > Treponematales > Breznakiellaceae > JAIRKH01. Next base: position 9,096 of record JAITAN010000084.1, read on the forward strand.
ACGATCAGGTCCAGGTTGGGGTCCCCGGACGCCAGAGCCAACTGGTACTGGTTCTGCCAGTCCGCCCATTCGATGTACTGGGTCCGCAATTCCACGCCGAGCCGGGGGCCGACGATTTTGTTGATCTCCGCGACCGCCGCTTCCGCGCGCCCGTTGGTGGGCTTATTGCCCAGAAGGAGGAACGTGATGGGGGTGATCCGTCCCGTTCCGCCCCCCTGCTCCGCGGCGCTTTGCGCTTCCTGCTTGCGGCATCCCGTTAAGGCGCCGCCGATAATCACCGCGGCGAACAATAGCGCAGCGGCAATCTTCATTGTTTTCTTCATAAAAACCTCCTCATCAATATAAGGGGAACCTTTTTATGGATTTCCCCCAATTACCGGAAATTCCGGATAATTTTATCTTTTTACCTCAACCTTTACCTCAACGGTTATCTTAACCGTTACCTCAACGGTTACCTCAACGGTTACCCCACCGTTTTTTTACCCCGGCGGCTACCCCTTTACCGAGCCGACCACGATACCGGAAATAAAATATTTTTGCACAAAGGGGTACAGCAAAATGATGGGGCCGGTTGCCAGCGCCGCGGTGGCCATTTTGAGGGTCGTTGTGGGCAAGGCCCCCACAATGACCACGGAACCGGCCAGGGACTGTCTGAGAGCCGCCGCCTCGTTCACTATTTTGTAGAGGTAGTACTGCAAGGGCTTATAATCCAGATTGGGCAGGTACAGCATGGAATTGTACCACTCGTTCCAGTAACTCAACGCGAGGAAAAGCCCGATGGTCGCCAGCGCGGGCTTCATCATGGGGAATATCAGAGAAATAAAAATTCTAAAATCCCCGGCCCCGTCTATCTTGCCCGATTCGGTGATCTCGAAGGGGAGGGATTTCATAAAATTCCGCATCAGGATGATGAGCCAGGGAGACATGAGCAGGGGCAGCAGTACCGCAAGGTAGTTGTTTTTAAGGTGGAGATACCGGGTCATCCAGATGTACGAAGGGGCCAGCCCCGCGGAAAAGAGCGTGGTAAAATAAAAGAAAAAAGCGATTGAATTACGGATAAGGAAATCCGGACGGTAGAGGGCGTAGCCGGTCATGGAAATAAGAAAAAGACCGAGGGAAGTCCCGGTAACGGTCAGAAGAATCGTAACGATATAGGAGCCGATGATAAACCGGGGATTTTTTAGGGCGATTTTGTAAGCTTCTGTGGAAAAACCCTTGGGCAGGATGCCGATGCCTTCGGTCATGATGATGTTTTCATCGCTTACGGACGCGGAAATCATCATCACAAAGGGCAGGAGGCAGAGGACGGCGAAGCTCAACACAAAAACTACCGCGAAAAAAGCGACCGATGCGGACACCGCGTCCTTCCGTACTTTAGCAGGGATGGTTCCGTTTCTTGTAATGGTCATGGCGTTTCTCCTAAAAACCTAAAAAAGCGCGTAATCGCTTTCTATTTTTTTGATAACCCAGTTGGCCGTCATGACGATGACGAAGCCGACCGCGCTCTGGTACAGCCCCACGGCCGCGGAATAGGAAAAGTTGAACTGGCTCATCAGGCTGCGGAATACATAGGTTTCAATAATATCCGTCATGGGCTGCAACGCGGCGTTGGCCGTGCCGACCAGATTGTAAAAGAGCCCGAAATTCCCCTTGAGGATCCCGCCGATGGAAAAGAGGATGAGGATCACCGCGGTCGGGCGCAAACTGGGCAGGATGATGTAACGAATCCGCTGAATTGCGTTAGCCCCGTCAATTTCCGCGGCTTCGTAAATGGAGGTGTCGATTCCCATGATGGCCGCAAAGTAGACGATGGAACCGTACCCGGTACTCTGCCACAGGTGTACCAGTATGATGATGAGGGGCCAGACCGCGGGGTTGCCGTAGAAGCGGGGAGGATCCCCGCCCATGGACTTGATTATATTGGGAATAAAACCGAAGTCGTGGTTAAGGACATTGTAGGCAAGGAACCCTACCAGCACCGCGGAGATAAAATAGGGCAGGAACATGATGGTTTGGCTTATTTTCTTAAACCACTTGTTGCGTATTTCGTTTAATAAAATCGCCACAAATATCTGAAGCGCATTGCCCAAGAGTATAAAGGCGAGGTTATAAAGAATGGTGTTCCGCGTGAGCTGCCAGAGTTTGCCCGAAATCACCAAGAAGCGGAAGTTTTCAAGACCCACAAAACGGCTGCCGAAAATACCCTGATTGTACTTGAAGTCCGTAAAGGCGATATACGCGCCGGGCATGGGAATATAGGAAAAAACAATAAAAAAGAGAATCGCGGGGGTACACATGAGGATCAAGGTTTTGTTGTCCCAAAGCCTTTTCCCCAGGAGGTTTGCGCTTATACGCATGGAACGGCCTCGTGAACGGGGGGGGGGGGGGCAAACGGCCGGCTCTTATAATCCGGTATAATTTTCAACATAATTAACCTCCTGCCTTACTTCTGTTAGAAGCGCATCTCTACGCACTCGAAATCGGAAGCGCTGCTCCACGCACGGGTTTTCGTACTACTTTTATCTACCATATAGTGTACTTCGTAATTTCTGTTATGGCAATGTTTTTTTCCGTCGAGTTTTAGGATTTTTCCGGCTTTTATTTCATCCGTACGCGCGGTTTTGCCGGCGGGGCGTATTTTTACCTCATCCGTACCTACCGGTACGGCAGCGAGGCGTGCGGCTGCCATAGCGGGACGCGCTTGTACCGCGGCGGGACGCGCTTCTATTGCGGCGGTACGTACCGCTACGCCGATGAGACGTACGGCTACCGCAGCGGCGCGCGCTTCTATCGAGAAGGGCCGCACTTCTACGGCGGCGGCGCGCACTTCTATCGCAGCGGCGCGCACTTCTATCGTAGCGGTGCGCACTTCTATCGTAGCGGTGCGCACTTCTACCGCAGCGGGACGCACTTCTACGGCAGCGGCGCGCACGTCTACCGCGGATGAACGAGGCGGTACATTATTCGGGAGGGCCGAAGCGGGCGCCCGATGACGGGCCGCCGGAAGCGTCTCTCTCGGTGCTGCGGGTCAACGGCAGCCCGCCGCGGCGGGGAGGTTCATGGTACGGCCGGCGCGGAATCAGCCCGCAGGCGCATGAAGCGCGCGTACTTCGTCCATGTATGGAGGTTCCGCGCCTTGCCGTGAACACACCAAAGACGCGGCTTTATTGGCAAAATACAGGGCCTCATAAAGGTCCCGCCCGGAAAGGGACGCCAAAGCCGCACGGGACAGGTTCCCTTCCAATTCCAGCCATGAAAGAAAAGCGCCGTGGAACGTATCCCCCGCGCCTATGGTATCAACCACCGGCAGGTTCACGGCCGGGGCTTCCGCGCGGATAAAATCGCCGCCTTCCCGACGAAGCAAGGCCGCGGCTCCTTTCGCCCCCAGCGTAACGACGGCAAGACGGGGGCCCAGAGCAAGAATTTTTTGTAACGATTCTTCCGGTTCCAAGCCCGGGTAGATAAAACTCAAATCGGCCGCGGAAATTTTTACAATGGTTGAAGCGGCCAGCCACGTTTCCAGACGCCCGATATAGGCGTCTTTATCGCCGATCATAAAGGGGCGTATATTGGGATCACACGAAATAACCGGACCGGAGTTCCCCCGGTTTCTTTGGGTAAAAATGAGCGATTCTACCGCGGAGGCGATAGGCTCCATGGTCATGGCGATTGAACCGAAAAGAATACAATCGGTTTCGGAAGGCGGCGCGGCGGGAATATCCTGTATCGACAAAGAGCGGTCCGCGGTTCCTTCGGTATAAAAAATATATTGCGGCTCGGTATCCTCTGCAATGTTGACAAAGGCAAGCGTGGAATGTCTGTCGGAACGGGTAACAAAATCAATGCCCACGCGGTTCCGTACAAGCCGGTTAACGAGCATATCTCCCAAAAAGTCAACGGAAAGTTTTCCCAAAAATTGTACCGGCGCTCCGAGCCGGCCCATGGCGATTGCCGTATTATAGGGACTGCCGCCGGGGCAGGGGAAAAAACACGCGGCTCCCCCCCGCGCCGTTCCGCGCACCATGTCAATCAACGCCTCGCCGCAGCATAGTATCATACCCGTATCCTCCTGTAATCACGTCGATTCCCGAAACCGGGGCGTAGTCTGTATATAGGTAGTCGTATAAGGAAACCCCGGACATTCGATGCGGCGCAGCATGGTATCTGCTGCGGCAATACCCATTTCATAACTGGGAATATGTACGGTGGTAAGCCGGGGGTATAAAAGCTGGGTTTCAAGATTATTGTCAAAGCCGGCGACCATAATGTCCTGGGGCGCCGATTTCCCCAGGGTCTTCAGGGCTTCCAACACCGAAATGGCCAGCGTGTCGTTGGCGCACATAAAAGCCTCCGGCAGCTCCCCCATAGCGCGGAGCTTTTCCGTCATCCATGCGCTATCATTGTACGGTTCCCGGTTATCATCCAATACGCACCGTGCAGGGTTAACGGACAAACCGGCATGGAGAAGGGCGCGGCAAAAACCTTCCCAGCGTTCGGCAAAACCCTGACAGTGGTTCCTGTCTCCGATAAAACCGATGCTTTTCGCGCCTTTTTTAATCATATATGCCGCCAGCGATTCGGTGCTTTTGCGGTTTTCCATCATCATAATATCCGCCCTCAGGCTCCGTTGCGCCGGAATAACGTAGGTCTCGGCAAATAACACCGGCTTATTCATGGCGCAGATAAAATCACAGTAGGAAGGATCAAACATCTCAATACAAAGAATGCCCGATACGTGTTCGCGGCTGAAATTCAGGGGCGCCCGGCCCGCGTCTATGTCCTCCTGCCGGAGTATATAAACGGAAAGGGTATAGCTGCCGCGGCTCATGCGTTCCGTAAAGCCGGTAAGAAACTGCGAGCCGAAATGGTTCTTGCCGGGCATGACGGAAGCGAAAAACGCGATGGTTCCGCCCTTACCGTCCGCTCCGGTTTGCGCCTGATTAGATGAGACATAATTCTTATATCCCAGAGATTCGGCTTTTTGAATCACCATGTTCCTGGTTGATGCGGGAACCGCGGGGTTCCCGTTTAAGGCTTTGGACACGGTGTTGCGGGATAAGCCGAGAGCATCGGCAATATCCCGCATGGTTACTCGATAAATCGCCATTTGTACCTCAAGATACCTAGTTTATCATACCGTCTTGAAGATGTAAAGCATTTGAACACGCATTGTACCGAAATTTACAAAAATTTATCAAATTTTGCAAATTTTCTGTTGACACATATTTGTCATTGGTATACAATATACTAACATTTGGTTTACATTTGTAAACAAGGACGGTATGGTATGAGTAATGGCATCTCCCCGGTATGTACCCATCATCTCCGGCGGCTTGAAATAGCCCAACGGGCGCGGGAAGCGGCGGACAGGCGCGTCGAAACGGGACGGTTCCGGCAGCGGTATCACTTTATGGCCCCTTCCGGGTGGATTAACGACCCAAACGGGCTTATTTATTGGCGGGATCGGTATCATCTTTTTTACCAGCATAACCCCTTCAAGCCGGAATGGGGCGCCATGCATTGGGGTCATGCGTGCAGCCGCGATATGGTTCACTGGAAGCACGAACCCATAGCGTTGGCGCCCAGCGAATCCTACGACCTGGATGAAAGGGGCGGCTGTTTTTCCGGCAGCGCGGTGGATAACCGCGGGGTACTTACCCTCATCTATACCGGCAGGGTTTACCGCAACGGGGAATACCTAGAAACCGTGTGTCTTGCTGAAAGCGCGGACGGCGTTCATTTTGAAAAGCATCGGGCGAATCCGGTTATTTCCCGTCCGCCTGAAACGGGAAGTCGGGATTTTCGGGATCCTAAGGTGTGGCGTCATGGGGATTATTGGTACCTGATTGTCGGGACTTGTAAGGACGGGCGGGGAAAGGCGGCATTGTACCGCTCGCGGGACTTGCTGGACTGGGAATACCTAAACGTACCGGCCGAAAATTCCGGACGCGGCAGCGGCGATGCCGGGGATATGTGGGAGTGTCCCGATCTTTTTCCCCTGGGAACGAAACACATCCTTGTTTTTTCACCCATAGGGGTTGAACGCCAAAAAGCCGTCTACCTTTCGGGCGTACTGGATTACGATAAAGGCATCTTTACCCATACGGACTGGGATGAGGTTGACCGGGGGTTTAATTATTACGCGCCCCAAAGTTTTACCGACAGCAGGGACCGAAGGGTGATCATCGGCTGGGCCGGCGGCTGTTACGGCCCTACCCAACAAGAAGGGTGGTGCGGTTACCTTGCCCTGCCAAGAAGGATCGAGCCGGCCCGCGATGGGAAACTGCGCTTTATCCCCATTGAAGAACTACAATCGCTGCGGGAATCGCCCAAACGCTACAATTCTTTTCTGCTGCCTGAAGGCAAACGCTTCTTCTTGGATGCCGGCGGCGGCGTTAGCTGCGAATTATTACTGCGTATCCGCCTTGCCGAAACCACCGCCCAAAAAATGACGCTCGATCTCCGCGCGGGCGGGGACGAGTACACCCGCGTCGAGCTTGATTTCTCAGCCGCGGAACTTTCCCTTGACCGCGGACATTCGGACGCCTTCTACTCATTCGGCATCCGCCGCGGTCAGGTTGAGATTGACGGGATCCCGGAGCTATTGCTCCATATTTTTCTTGACGCCTGTTCGGTTGAACTATTTTTTAACGATTACAAAACCGTAATGACCGGGAACATTTTTCCCCAGCCGGAACACGCGTCGATTTTTATCAAGGCCGAAGGCGGAGGCGTCGCGGTTGCGGGCATTGAGACCTACGGTCTTTCAGGCATAGGAGGTACGATATGATAAAGAAGAACGGTTTGCTTTTGGCGTATCAAAAGAATTGGCGGCTCTACACGCTGATGCTGCCGGCCCTCGTGTGGGTTGGGGTTTTTGTCTATGCGCCCATGTACGGGCTCATCATCGCGTTTAAGGATTTCAGGGCCAGGATCGGTATAACGGGAAGCCCCTGGGCGGACCCGCCGTTTAAGCATTTCACGGCGTTTTTCAGTACCAATATAGCGTGGACCACCATCGGCAACACCCTGGCGCTTAGTATGTTGACGCTGCTGATTTCCTTCCCCGTTCCCATAATTTTCGCCCTGCTTCTGAACCAAATTAAGGGCAAAAAAACAAAAAAGTTAATACAAACGATAAGCTACGCGCCCTATTTTATTTCCACGGTAGTAGTGGTAAGCATTCTTAACGTTATCCTGTCTCCGGGCAGCGGCTTTGTGAATACCATTGTTACCCGATTTTCCGGCGGCGATCCGGTACTCTTTATGACGCGGCCCGAATATTTCAGGCCCGTGTACATTATTTCCAATATTTGGCAATCCATGGGCTTTAACGCGATCATTTATATCGCCGCCCTTACGGGGATCAGCCCGGAAATCTATGAGGCGGCCATTGTGGACGGGGCGAATAAATTTCAGCGTATTATTCATATCGACGTTCCGTCGATCATGCCTACGGCAATCATTATGTTTACCCTTGCGGTAGGATCCATCATGACTATCGGCTACGAAAAGGTGTACCTCATGCAGAACGGTATGAATACCGTGGTGAGCGAGATTATTTCGACCTATGTATATAAAACGGGTCTTCAGAGCGCTCAATACAGTTTCGCTACGGCCGTGGGGCTTTTTAACTCCGCGGTCAATTTTGTTATTCTGGTTATTTGTAACGGCATCGCCAAAAGAACGGCGGGCGTCAGTATTTTTTAGGAGGTTATGATGAATAAACCGTATAAATCCCCCGGTATCGGTGAAAATTTTCTATCTCATTTCGCGGATCGTATATTTGACGCAACAAACGCCGTTTTAATGATATTCGTTTGCATAAGCGTCATATATCCCCTTTATTTCGTCGTTGTAGCTTCGTTCACCGATCCCAACGTGGTCAACCAGGGAAGAGTACTGCTATGGCCGGTAAACCTCTTCATGGGCGGTTATGAACGCATCCTCGCGTACCCGCCCCTTTGGAAAGGGTACTTCAATACGATAGTGTATACCGTATTAGGAACGGGGGTATCGTTAGGTATTACCGTACCGTGCGCGTACAGCCTTTCCCGTCGGGACATGGCGTTCCGCCGTCCGTTGATGTTTCTCTTTACCTTTACCATGTTTTTTTCAGGCGGCATCATCCCGCTCTATATCATCATACAGAAAATACATATCTACAACACCATTTGGGCCATGGCGCTTCCCGGCGCGGTATCGGTATACAACCTGATTGTTTGCCGTTCCTTTTTTGAATCCACTATTCCCCAGGAACTGCTTGAGGCGGCCCGCATTGACGGCTGTACCGATTTCGGTTTCTTTTTCAAGATCGCGCTTCCCCTATCGTCAACGATACTAGCGGTAATGGTTCTCTTTTACGCTACCGCCATGTGGAACCAGTTTATGAATGCCCTCATGTTTTTGGCGGATCAGGATAAAATGCCCCTTCAAGTAATTATGCGTAACCTTATTCTTATAAATCAGGCGAATACCATGACCGCCGACGCTTCGGAGGTGATTATGCGGCAGAAACTGGCGGAACAGCTTAAATACGCGGTAATCGTGGTCTCCGCGCTGCCGATGCTTTTAGCCTACCCGTTCTTGCAAAAATACTTTACCAAGGGCGTTATGATCGGCGCGGTAAAAGGTTAACCATGTCATACAACGGTTGTATCGAAGGAGATTGTTTCAAAACACCGGTCCGAATACCCCCCGTTACGCGAAAGGCGCGCGTTGGGGCGGAACAAGGACACCGGTTCTCTGAGGGAGCACGCCGGAGATCGGAACAGGATCAATCCGGTTAGAAGCGGAATCGCCGGAGTTGCAAACTCGAAGCGCGTCCCGTTCCCGCGGAGATGCTTTACCAAGGATGTTATGATTGGCGCGATAAAAAGCCGATCATGTCATACATATTTTTATTGGAGGATAACAATGAATACGAGAAAGATGGCGCTGCCGATAGCGTTTGCGGCTATCGGCATAGCGGCGGCGGCGTTTTCAGGCTGTAACGGCAAGAAAGAAAACGCGGGTATAACGGATCGGGAGGATAATATCAACCTCGGCGGAACCATGCCCATTATCAAAGATGCGTCAAAGTTTCCTAAACTGAAAATGGCGGTAGTGGTTCCGGCTGACCGCATCCTGCCCACGGGCCGGCTCAAAATGGTTCAAAAACTGAAGGATAGTACCGGCGTTGAATTTGACTGGCAGGAAATTCCTACGGACGGAGCCGGGGAAAAACTTAACCTCATGCTTGCCTCCGGTCAAGCCCTGCCCGATGCTTTTTGGAATAATATTTCCGGCGTTATGATCGCCCAATACATGGATCAGGGCGTATTTTTACCCACCGAGGAACTTATCGACAAGTATATGCCCCGGCTTAAAGCGATTTATGAGAGGCACCCGGAATACAAAGCCGCGGCCACCGCGCCTGACGGCCACATGTATGGTTTTCCTTATATCGAGGAAATGAAAGGGCTGGTACTTACCCCCGGTCCCTTTATTATCAACACCGAGTGGCTCGCTAAAACCGGCAAACCGATGCCCAAAACCATTGATGAATTTACCGCTGTTTTGCGGGCTTTTCGGGACGCCGGGGACCTTAACGGCAACGGCAAGGACGATGAAATACCCTATGCCCTGGACTTTACCTGCCATGATACGTTTGGTTCCTATAATACGTTCCACCAGTTTACCGGAGCGTTTGGTCAGGCCGACTCGTACTGCGGCGGCTACAACATTGCCGACCACATGAGGGTTATCAATGATGCAATAGTCTTTACCGCGATGGATCCGGCATACCGGGAAACCGCACAATATTTCAATATGCTGAAAAGAGAAAATTTACTGGATATTGATTCTTTCTCGCCCGGACCTTCGGCGGGGCAGCCCTTGTTTGTGAACAAGATCAAGGGAAGCGACGCGGTTATCGGCGTGATGGGGCTGTGGGCGCCCGCTAATGAAATTACCGATGTTACCGTGCGCGCCCAGTACAGAGCTATTCCCCGTATGACCGGCGCTAAGGGCAAGACGGGATACGCCCTCAATTTTTCCGAGATGCAGGATACCAGTATGGTAACTATTACAACAGACTGTAAATATCCCGAAGTAATCGCCGCCTTTGTTGACCAGTGCTTTGAGCCGGAAATCTCTATTACGTTGAATTGGGGGGCCGAGGGGTATATCTACGAAAAAGGCGATGACGGCAAGCTCCACTTCCGTCTTGATGAAAGCAACAACATCGCCCTCATCGAACCCTACAAAACATTCGGCGAGATGCGTAGTAATACGACGCCGGCCAGAGGATCGCTGGCGGTTCTCAATGAATATTACGATACCGTAACCGACTATACGTGGGACGCGATAGACCTTCTGGAAGGTCAAACCGCCAATGGTAAATACGAGGTCCTTGCGGAGTACACCCCCGTTCCCAAAATGATCCTTTCTTCGGCGGAACAGACCCGTATTTCCCAAATACAGCCCGTCATTTCCGACATTGTTCAGCGGTACACAATACAGTGGGTTCTTGACGGAACTGCCGAGACTACCTGGGATGCCTATCTGGCGGAACTTAAAGCCGCGGGCGTGGAGGACTTGCTGCAAACCTTTCAGGGCGCCTATAACCGTTTCGTCTTTGCCAAGAACTAACCGGCTTAAAGCCGCGGGCTTTGTCTCGCGGCTTTAAGTTTGGGAACGCGCGGGTGTACCGCGCGGAGCCGGCAGGGGACGGGCCTAACCCGCGGGCGAGGATACGGGCGGATTACCATACGCAGCGGCAGCGGATGCGTATAGTTGCGGGGTTCCGAACCGCCCTATCCCGACATAGTACGCCGCCGTATTCTGTACCTTTCCGGTTGGGGAGAAGCCGCTCGGCCGCCGGACGGGAGTATGCGGGGGTTGGTTCGCAGATTACCCTGATTTTCACCGATTAAAATTTTTTTGGTGCAAAAAATCCGTGTTAATTCGTGTGCGGACACTGGTTCCGCGGGTACAATACCATTTACATCTAATACTATTTTCATTTTTTACGCTCTTTTCCAGACATTTTTATTTCAGCATTTATTTTTTCCAATGTTATCGTATCCAAAGGCGCGCACGGCTATCGTGAAGGGCCGCACTTCTACGGCAGCGGCGCGCACGTCTATCGCAGCGGTGCGCACTTCTATCGTAGCGGTGCGCACTTCTATCGCAGCGGGACGCACTTCTATCGTAGCGGGACGCACTTCTATCGCAGCGGGACGCACGTCTACGGCAAAAGTACGGCCCGATGTAATAGACGCGCCCGCGCCATGTTGTGCGGACACCGCATTTCCGGCCGGAAATGAAGGGGCCGGACGCGCGCATAAGAGCGGTTGCTTTCAAGTATGCTTATGAGGATACGTGTGAAAAATAAAAGGGAGCCCGAAGGCTCCCTAAAAAATGTTCCGCTTTTCTTGTTTCAATCCTCGCGCCGCCTGAAACGCGGCGGGGGTTTTTTATTAGAACGGACGTTCCGCCAAATACTTGTACTCTTTCAATACACGCTCGGCGTTTGCCTTGGCCTTCGCAAGCAGGGCGTCCGCGCGGTCCGGAGATGCCGCTTTCAGACTCTTGAAGCGCACTTCTTTATACATAAAATCTTCAATAGCAGAGGTCGGGTCCTTGGAGTCAAGCTGGAAGGGGTTCTTTCCCTGATCTTTAAGCCTCGGATCGTA
>JAITAN010000087.1 GCA_031284105.1 Treponema sp.
CGAGTAAGCGCAGACAAAACGTTTTTGCAATCCTTTCAGTTTCGTTGTCTTTGTGTCCTTTCGGCAAACTTCCGCCGGTTTACAAAGTTAGTCTATTAGTAGTGAAGGGGAAAGCAGGCACAAAGCGATTCGGTGACTTTCCGTCCATACCGGTACAGCTTGCTTTGTCAAAGTGCAAAGGCTATGCCGGAAATCACCATAAAATACCGGCCTGATTTGGTATGTCCGATTGCCCAACATTCAGTAATTGACCGCTTTCCGACCCGGTACAATCTTGTTCCGGTTAGTCTAAAAACAACGCCCGTGCGGAGAGTTTTTTTAAGACGTTAAAAGCGGAAGTGGATCACTTGGAAAGGAGGCACACGAAAGAAGGGGTAAGGGTTGCGGTTTTTGAGCATATCGAATTATATTATAATAAGCGTCGTAGACATTCGGCGGCTATACTGATAATGATAGCACATTTTAGCATAGCTTAACCTATTGTCCATCACAGCGGGGGGAAGTCCAATTATGATGAAACTTGGCAAAATTCGACATGGTATAAATGTTTCAACATAATTTACGGTACCCATTTTATATTGAAAAGTATAATGAGTATTCTAGTATAGATTATTTTGATAAGGATTGTAATGATATTAAACAGAAACTTAGTGCATTAAAGGAATTTTTAGCTCATTTGAATAGATTGTAAATATGATGTACGGAGGTTGCTTCGCATAACGGGACCGTTTACGCGCAGCCCGCAACGGCGGCGCGGGGCTAAAGCCCTTTCGACCTTCGCAATGGCGCTCATCTCCGCCACGTTCCATTCAGCCTCCGGCCGCGGTTTTCCGGCCCCTGTCTTTGCTTCGCAAAGCTCGAAGCGGGATAGCCCCAAGCGGACTTTACAAAACGTCATATACAGCCGGCGCCGCTAAAAAAGCGCGGGAATCGCCGTAAGTCCGGCGCTTTCTTCAAATCCAAAGATGATGTTCATGTTTTGTACCGCTTGTCCTGCCGCGCCTTTTACCATGTTGTCAATGGCGCTCGCTATGATGAGCGTGGAGCCGGTCTGATCCAGATGTACGGAAATATCGCAGTAATTCGACTGACGCACATGGTTTGTGGAGGCAACGCCGCCGAAGGGCAAGATGCGTACAAAGGGTTCATTCTTATAGAATTCGGTGTAAAGCGTGTGAATGTCCTTTGCTTTTGCATTGGTTTCTTGTGTCGGGGGCCGGGACACGGTTTTTAACGCCGTGAGCGGCGTATCCGTAGGTGGACGCGTCAACGGGATATAGATAGTCGCCAAAATACCGCGATTTACCGGCACAAGGTGGGGCGTAAAGATGATTGGTCGAATTGCGGCGCTTATGCCTGCGAAATTGCGGCTGATTTCCGGCGTATGCCGGTGGCTGCCCACCTTGTAAGGCGACACATTATCGGCGCACTCTGGGTAATGGTACGCGCGCGCCGGTTCCCGTCCGCCGCCGGTAATGCCTGATGCGGCATCTATAATGATGGTACCGTCTCCGGCTAAACCATGCGCCAATGCCGGCATTGCGCCCAACGTCGCGGCCGTGGGGTAACATCCCGGATTCCCGATGATCACGGTACCGGAAGCGGCGAGGCGTTTTACGGCGTCCCGGTTAAGTTCGGGAAGCCCGTACACCGAGCATTGCCGCAATTCAGGATATTGATAGCCTTTCCCATACCAAGCCGCAAAGGTCGATTCATCAGGGCCGAAGCGGAAATCAGCCGACAGATCGATGAAAGGTTTGCTTTTTTCAACGCAGCTTTTTGCAAACGTTTCGCCCACACCGTGAGGCAGACTTGCAAAAACCACATCCGCCGCTTCGATCACGGCTTCGGCTTTTTTCAAGCGGCCGTTGATTTTTCCGGTATTTCCCAGAAAATTAGGATACGCATGTTCGATTGGCTCTCCCTCAAAACTCACGGAGGAGAGATGGAGTTCCGTTATTTGCGGATGTCCCAGTAACATACGTACCAATTCTGCGCCCGCGTAACCGGCCGCTCCTATTATACCGGCTTTTAATTGCATATTGTCTCCTATAAAAAGTCAACCACCGAACGAGCGGTTAGCCGGCTTTTTCTCTTTTTTCCGGTAATACCGGTTTTTTCCAGTTCAAATCTACTCCCATCTGTTTTCAGGGATGTAGTTCCCCTTTGGGGAGTTCCTTTTTCAAACGCCCCTTATCGCTCGTATATGCCGCTTGCGCCGGAGACTCACGGCATCCGCTTCCTCCATCGTGTTGCCCCCGGCCATCAATGACTCGTCAAATGCTTTCCCTCCACTCAACATACGCCGTATGATTACTCCCGCCTTCCGCGCCGCGGCCGTTATGCTCCACCCGCCGCATTAAACGCCGGCCCGCCATGTCCACGCGCCGGTCTCCCCACAACCATGTATCGTCAATAATAAATGATCTCCATTCTTCTATTCGATTTCGCAGCTCATGAATGGTGCGGTCCCGTAGACCAAAAAACATAACGAACCATAACCGTCCCCTGTCGATACGTTCTTCAGGTTATTCATCATGTACCGGCGACGGTCTATTTTTTATCATTCCTCCTTATATTCGGCTTCTTTCAATGAAACGTTATGCGCGCACTCTCATCGCAACCCGCCTGTCTGCCGTCAATAAGATACCTGTCTTCAAGTCATTCCCCAATTTTATTAGAATTCCGCTCACACATACGAGTATACCGCTTTTGCCTTTTTATAATCTATAATGTATGCGGCCGGCTGATAGCGTCTGCATGGATAGAGATGCGGTATATACGCGGCGTAAAAGGGATACGCATACTTACGGCGTTTTACACGGGGAGCATGAAAGAGGCGCAATGGCGCTTAGATCGCAAGAAACAATAGACGTTTCTATATAATTCCCCCTTATTCCTTGAATGATCTAATTTCTAACGTTGTATTTTCTAATGTATATTCTGGTAAAAAACGCCGCAGGTATGCCGTTTAAGGCGGACGTAACGCTTTTGACGACTGCAAGAACTCTCTTAGTCATTAAAAGAAGTCTGCCGGCGCGGGTAAGAGTTCCGTTTATCATCGTAAAGACGCCTCGGAATTTGCGAAGCTCGTACGTGTGTACCGGCATTGGCATTAAGAACATAGTAGCGAAAACCCGAACATGAAGGATATCTCATGATACTGGCGTGCGTTCACACAAAAGTTAAGAGAGGAAAAGGCGGATAACATAAGTTATGACGGCGAAACGAAGTTTCGCATGGAACTATATAAACGAGGGAATAGGATAAAACGGTTTTTCCGGCGGCTCAAGGCGTTTCGAGGGATGTGCACCCGCTATGACAATCTTGAGTGTATCTTTTCGGCTTTTATTTATCTTGCCTGTATTTGTATTTGTATCTCTTTCCGTTGTGTGAACCCGTATTAGCTTCTTATACTACAAAAACTAATGTAATTATCCCTTGACGTATAACCGATCATAATCAGAGGTCAGACATAGCATCATCCCTCCTTCACCCAACCTAGGCGCGCTCCCACACCTAGTGCAGAGGGCGATGACCCTCTAATGCTAGTGGCGATGACCCTCTAGTGCAGAGGGCGATGACCCTCGCTGCCGGTTGCATTAGACGCTTCCGGAGCGGGCCGCGGGTTTGAACTCGGAGCGCGCTTTCAGCCTGGGCGCATACCCGCGACGGCGCCGTATTCCAGCCCAGGTCAGAAACCTGTCCCGAACAGTCGAACCCTCCGAAGGGGTGTCAGGGGATAATTACGAAAACTAATAATCGTTCTATATACAAATACGCAGGTAAAACGAGAGCATCCGCTGTTGCGCGGCGCCGTTATCCATCCTATCGGCTATCTTTGTCGAATAAGACTTGGAATTCCCTCGGTACCGGAGTGAATTCCGATAATTCACGTAAACGAATCCGCACGCCTCTATACGATGAACGGTTCATTTCCCCACGCAAAAAGAACTGAACATAACGTCAAGAATGTCCGTTGTGGATACTTCGCCGGTGATTTCTCCCAAGCAGTTGACCGCTTCCCGAAGCGAAGGCGCGATAATGTCAAGCGCCTGCCCCGTATCCGCCATGGCAAGCGCGTCCGCGGTATAGGTCAGGGCTTTGTCGATGAGCGCCTTCTGCCTCGCGGACGCCACTCCTATCCGCTCGTCTTCCGCGCCGTGATCCGCGAGCAACACTTCCGCGATCAGAGCGGACAGTTTCACTATGCCTTCACCTGTTTTGGCGCTGACCCGTACCATACCGGTGGAATTATCCGGCATTTCCCGTGCAATATCGGCTTTATTCCATACCGTAATAAGGGGTGTACCCTCAACCGCTCCCGAATGAAGAAATTGCATATCTTCCGCACTAAGTCCGGTTGTACCGTCTACGATATACAATAAAACATCCGCGCACGTTATCAAATCAAGACTGCGCTCTACGCCGATTTTCTCCACTGCGTCTTCCGAATCTCGAATACCTGCCGTATCGGCAAGCCTGACCGGTATGCCCTCAATCGCAATCCATGCCTCCAGCCAATCGCGGGTAGTGCCGGGCGTTTCGGTAACAATGGCGCGATCTTCCTTAACGAGTCTGTTGAAGAGGCTGGACTTACCGGCATTTGGTCTTCCGGCAATAACCGCAAACGCTCCTTCCTGATACAGGTTCTCTATACGGAATGAGGCGGATAAATCCTGCAAAGCCGCGTGCGCCTCCCAAGCCCGCGCCCGATCCGGCAGCGAACCGGTACGTTCATCCGCATCCGTCTCCATGTACTCGTCTTCCGAGTAATCAAGAAACAGTTCCGCGCCTGCCAATACCCGTACCAATTTTTCTTTAATAGACCGAATCTCCGCTTCCAAGCCTCCCGAAAGCCGGCGTATCGCTCCGCTATGCGCTTTGCCGCTTTTTGCGGATACTATTTCCTTGACGGATTCCGCGCGGGTAAGGTCTATTTTGTTATTCATAAACGCCCGAAACGTGAACTCTCCGGGAAGCGCATCCCGAAACCCCGCGTCATGGAGCGTTTCCAGTACGGCTTGCGCCACCGCATACCCGCCGTGGCAGGAAATATCCGCGGCGTCTTCGCCCGTATACGACTTTGGCGCACGGAACACGGAAACCAAGGTTTCATCGACGCGGCTGCGGTTCTTGCCGAGTATCCAGCCGTACACAACGGTATTGCCCGGCGCGGTTCTCAGTTTTCGCGGCGCGGAAAAGCAGGATGCAAGCCGGTCTACGGCGTCTTTGCCCGATGTCCGTACAATGGCAAGCGCGCCCTGTCCCGACGGCGTCGCCAATGCCGCTATGGGCGAATCTTCTCCGTAAAACGTCATGGTTCCCCTTTGAAAAACCGCTCCGCCTCTCTGGTAGCAGGGTTCGTTATTATACTCCGCGCATCGCCTAGTTCCGTTATGCGTCCTTCGGACATGACCGCTATTCTGTTGCCAAGAACCGAAGCTTCTTCCCTGTCGTGAGTAACGAAGATACAAGGAATACGGGAAGCGCCGCGTATCTCTAGGAATTCCTTCCATAATTCACGGCGCAGCGGCGGATCCAAACTGGAAAACGGTTCGTCCATGAGGAGCGCCCGCGGCGAAGATGCAAGAGCGCGGGCAATGGCGGCCCGCTGTCGTTCCCCTCCTGAAAGGGTATGGATCTTTCTGTCGGCAAAAGAAACCGGAAGATGTACTATCCGCAAGGTCTCCTCAACGGTCCGGCGCCGCACGCCTTTTGGTACGCCCTTGATACGAAGGCTGTAGTCTATATTT
Organism: Treponema sp.; assembly: GCA_031284105.1. Classification (GTDB taxonomy): domain Bacteria; phylum Spirochaetota; class Spirochaetia; order Treponematales; family Breznakiellaceae; genus JAIRKH01. Next base: position 5,757 of record JAITAN010000087.1, read on the forward strand.
TTCCCCACATTCATTGTGGGAAAGAGCGCCAAATCTTGAAAGACCACCGCAATATTCCGTTTCCACGGCGGCAGGTTCGTCAAGTTCTGTCCGCTGCTCACGATGGCGCCGGACTCGGCATAGAGTAGTCCGGCAATAAGGTTCAACGCCGTCGTCTTTCCGCACCCCGATCGTCCAACCAGCGCAAGCGTTTCCCCGTCTTCAACCGAGAAATTAAGCCGCACCGTGAAGTGCGGGTAGGTTTTGGTGATGTTGTGTATTTCAAGACTCATAAATAGTAAAGGGAAGTATATCAAAAAAGCGGCGTATATCATAGCGTTAGGCGCAATGAGGACTGAATTTTTCATAAGAAAGCGCCGGCAACAGAGTTGCGCCGGTATAGTATTAAAAACTATGTAACTATAGGCGGGGAACAGAGGCGGCGGATGGATAGGGATATCCCCCGGATTTGAAGGGATAGCGGCACATGGCTGCCGGGAATCATATCGGGCGTATCCGAGTACCCGCGTGTTGTGCAACGCGCATCGAGTGCGGGAGCTTACCGGACTCAAAGAAAACACGGGGCGGGAGTGGGTGGAAGAACCGATACGGATCAACAACCGCAGGGCAAGCCCTGCGGTATCGAAGATTTCTTCTTGAAGGCTTTGTGTATGCGGGGGAACAAATCCCCCGCACCCCCAGTAAGAAGCGCCCCAAGGGGCGGGGTATT
>JAITAN010000141.1 GCA_031284105.1 Treponema sp.
CGTCCGCGGGCATGCCCGCCGAAATGCCCAATCCGGCGGTTCCATGGCCGCCCGAACCTTGCTTCCCTTTCGCATACATGGTAGTATTGCTGTACCGCTAATACAAAAGGGAGAAACGCGTTTCAAAATGCGCGGTTAAACGAATGAAAAGAATCATACTTAAAAAAGGTGAAGAAAAACGAATCCTCGCGGGTCATCCGTGGGTATATGGGAATGAAGTACTGCGTATCGCCGATAAAAACCGCGGCGCGGAGCTTGCCGCGGGAGAAACCGCGGACATCGAAAGCGAGGATAAAACCTACTTGGGACGCGCCATCGTCAACCCCGCTTCAAAGATCATAGCCCGCATATACAGCCCCTCAAAAGAAGGCTTGGACAAGGGGTTCTTCAAACGAAGATTCAGAGAAGCAGCGGACAGGCGGACCCAGTACGATTTCTCTCACGAATCAGCCCGCCTCGTGTTTGCGGACGCCGATTTCCTGCCCGGCCTCATCATAGACCGGTACGTAGGCTGGACCTTGGACGACGCCGCTCAAGAAAGCGAACGCCCGCTTTCCTTTGAGAAAACCCGCGGGCGTTTGGGAGACCCCCGCTCATGGCTCGCCGTCCAATTCCTCACCTTCGGCATGGATTGCCGCAAAGACATGATCCTCGCCGCGGTCGAAGAGGCGTATCCGCGCCGATTCGGCGCGCCGAGCGGCATCATCGAAAAAGACGAGGCAAAAGCGCGGGAACTGGAAGGCCTGCCCCTGCGCGAAGGCGTCATGACCGGCGCTTTTCCTGAAAACGGCATCGTCATCTTTGAAAACGGCGCGCCGTTTGCGGTGCATCTCGTGTCGGGACAGAAAACCGGCTATTTCCTTGACCAAAAAGAAAACCGCGGCCGCGCGGCTTCCTTTGTACGGGATGCCGTGCGGGAGAGCGGCGCGTATCGCGTACTGGACGCTTGCTCTTATACGGGCGGATTCGGCATTACGGCCTGCCGCGCGGGCGCTTCGAAAGCGGTGTGTCTTGATATTTCGGGAACCGCGCTGGAAACGCTCAAGAAAAATGCCGCGCTGAACGGGGTTGAAGACCGGATCGCGGTCATGCAGGATGATGTATTCGGCGCGCTCCGGTACTTGGAACGGGTAAAAGAACGGTTCGATATGGTTATCCTCGATCCGCCGGCGTTCGCGAAAAACCGCGCCGCGCTTGAGGATGCCGTACGCGGGTACAAAGAAATCAACCTCCGCGCCATGAAACTGCTCGCGCCGAACGGCGTACTGGTAACGTGCTCATGCAGCCAGGCGCTTGACGAATACCATTTCAGGCGCATCATAGCCGAAGCTGCCCGCGATGCGCATCGCCGTCTGTACCAACTGGACTTCCGGCATCAGCCGCCCGATCATCCGGTTTTAATAGGGTACGATGAATCCCTGTACCTCAAGGCGGGTTTTTTCAGGGTGGAATCGTAATTCGTGCGCCCCGATCTTGCAACGCGCCGCCCTTTTTAGTATACTTATCGCATGTTTGGAAGATTTGGAAAATTTGGACGTATTGGAAAAAAGAAGATTGAGCGGCTGCCCGAAGATCAGGTACATCTAAAACCCTTGTTCGGCATACGCCCGGGCGTTTACCTTGCGGGTATCTATGGGATTATCATGCTTGTAATACTTTTTTTTATCCTCCTCTACCCGGGATTGAGCAATCCGGGCAGTCTTGTGGTCGTTACGGCCGAACCGGAAGGCGCCGCTATATGGGTTGACGGCGTATATCGGGCCGTCGCGCCCGCGGCGATCTTTGTCCCCAAGGGAACGCACCGTATAGCCGTAAACCTGCCTGCTTTTACGGAATGGAGCAATGCTATTGAGGTCCCGGGACGGGCGTTTGCGTCTCTCCCGTTCCCTAAAAAGGTACCGGTAAAGGTACGGCTTGAAGCGCCCGATCCGGCCGCGGTTCTCAATCGGGGAGCCGCGGAGTACGCTGCGTGGTCCTTTGCCGGAGAACCGACCGCGGTCTACCAGATACCGCTCTCCCTCTCCGAAGCCGCGTATCGCGCCGCATACCATGCAACGGACGCGGCGGCCGCCGCGGACGCGCCCCAAGGGAACGCGGCCGCGTTGTCCGCCATGAACGAAACGCTGGAGGCCGCTTCACGCTTCGCGTCCACCGCCGCCGCCGCGCGCGACCTTATCCGTTCAAAGTACTTGATTGACAATGCGGGACGTTCCCCTTCCCCGCTTACATTGCTTTCCTCGACGCAGGATATGCTTTCTTTCCTTTCCAAAAACCCCGACGCCGCAGGGCAACTCGCATCCCTCATCACGCAGCTTGTATCGCCGGAAGCGGCGTCTATCCTTACCGGTTCCGCATGGTATGCCAACGCGCAAAACGCGGGGCGCGCCGCGCAAACGCAGCCCCCAAGCGGCGAAGGGGAACACCGCATGGACGAAGCGCTCGATGTCAATGGGGTACCCTTTTATCCGGTCCCGCGCGGGGCGCTGTCTCAGGGCGGCCGCGTCTTTACCATAGAAAGCTTCAGCATCGCGGCAACAGAGATTTTGCCCGCATGGTGGGAAGCCTTCCTTGCCGCGAACCCGGAATGGAAACAGGAACATGCTGCCAATCTCGTATCACGGGGGCTTGTAACCGAAGATTACCTTGCAGATGACCGCGGAAATACAAGCGCGGCATCGTTTGCGCCGCTAACCGGTGTGTCGTGGTATGCGGCAAAGGCGTACTGCGCGTGGCTTTCCACATTCTTGGAGGATACCGGCTATGAGGTACGCCTGCCCTATGAGCGGGAATGGGAATATGCCGCGGTCAATGGCCTGTTTCCTACAACATATCCGCCATTTATGCCTGACGGAGTAGAGCCGGAACGTACGGCGGTTTGGTGCGAGGATCATTTTGCGCCGTTCAATGCAATTTCGGCAAAGAGCGCAAGCATAGCCGCGGTAGGCTCGCCGGAACGGTCTGTGCGCGGGGGTAAATATATGAAAGCGGAAAGCCGGGGATCCTTGCCGCCTGATTTCTGCGTTCCGTTTGTGTCCTTCAGACCGGTTATTGCTAAAAAGGGAGCGAACTATGAGTGAGGGCGTAAAAACCATCGCGGTAAACCGTAAGGCGTTTTACGATTATGCGGTCGATGAACGCTACGAGTGCGGTATAGAACTGTTCGGCACCGAGGTAAAATCATTCCGAGAAGGAAGACTCTCCTTTCCTGACGCATGGGCGGAAGTTGTTGATCAGGAAATATGGCTGCGCTCCCTTATCGTTGCTGAAAATCCTTTTTCCTCAATTTTTAATCATGATCCGGCGCGGAAAAAGCGGCTTCTTCTCCATAAGGCGGAGATAAAGCGCATACGCCGCAAGGTTGAAGAAAAAGGTTATACCCTCATTCCGCTTTCGTTCTATTTCAAGAAAAGTAGGGTTAAAGTAGAATTGGGGTTATGTAAAGGTAAAAAAGCCTTTGACAAGCGGGCGGATATACGGGAACGCGATGTAAAACGGGATATTGCACGGGAATTCCGCACGCATAACTAACGGAGTTCCATCGCGGGTTTTCACGTTCCCCCGTATTTTGTTTCTTTTTCAAAAGAATCAGAAAAACGGGGCGCGGCGTTGGTGAGAGTGGGACTTTTCTTCCTGAAGATGACGGCAGAAAGCCAGAATGTCAGGTAAGATAAGGCAGAGCAACAAAGAGACGGCTATCAGTATAGAAATAATTTTGAGAATACGATCGGAAAAGCCTTTCGCCCTGAACGCATATTCCGGCGTTCCCGGATCAATGTAGGCTTTCTTCCCGCGTTCAATGCCGTTGAAATGAACTAGAATTTCTCCGGGGAGACCGTAACCCATGTTTCGCGCTTCTATCAGAATACTGGCGGGATCCGCAATGATTGGATTCTTTGGATCGTTTTCATAACTGCCCAACAAAATGTTCCTGATGTTCAGCTCTATATTGGTTTTACGTATGCCGTTGAAGTTTTCCTTTAGCCTATTTCTTTCTTGTACAAGAGAGCCGTAGGCAATCAACCCTTTTTCTCCTACGGTAAATGTAAGTACGGCATACACAAGACAACCAAACCAAATAACGGTAAGGCATTTCAAGAAAAAGAAGCGTTGTCCTTTCTTTACGCTATTTGAGATATTCATTTCATTATGATAATATCATACATAAGGTTTTGTCAATACAAAAAAGGAAAGCTCTGACTAAAGCGCGAGACCGTCAACACCGGAGCTTCGAGACATTGGCGGGTTTCTGTACGGATACGGTCCATAGCAAAATTAAAGATAGTTAAGCCGGCCGGCATGGCGATCCCGCGGCCGGAATCGCTGTCGCGGGGTGATCCTTGATAATAACCGGATACAGGCTTTGGTCGTATTAGCTTCCGCATCTTCTTTATCATGGCCCCAATATCTGCTATAATCGTTTCATGCAAAAATATCCGCTTAAAGCTACCCATGAGGGGTATGTGGTTATTTCTCCTGAAGATCAGGTAGATCGGCTTGTAGACATACTTGTGGATACGGATTACCCGATGGAGTTCTGTTTTGGTATGGATTTTGATCCGTTTTTTATAGCAAGCCTCATGCGGGCCGGTTTTCTGGTTATGTCAACAAACTTTATCGACGAGCCGTCGAGTTATCTCTTGCTGCCAAAACTCCACTTGGTGCGTTCCATCCTGTTTTTTCCTGACCTGCATATCAAGAAGTCAATAAAGCGCTTTTTAAGCCGGTATGAATTGCGCGTTGATGTTGATTTTGATAGTATTGTAGACCGGTGCGCCGCCATTCATGGACAAAGCTGGCTTACAAAGCCGTTGCTGAAGATTATTCGCTTTCTGCACAGTATAAAAGACGATAACGCTGTTCAGCCGATGTCGTTTGGGGTGTATAAAGACGGGGAGTTGAAAGCCGGAGAATTCGGCATACGCGTAGGCAGCGTGTACACGAGTTATTCCGGCTATCATGATGAAGGCAATGCGGGTACCGTCCAGATGATCCTTATGGCGCGGTATTTGGCGGAACGCGGCGCGTTGTTTCTCGATTTGGGGATGCCCCTGCCGTACAAAGACGATTTGGGCGCGATAAACATTAGGCCGCGCCGTTTTGTCGATCTGTTTCGGGAAGGCAGAGAGAAACCGTTCCTCCCCGGTTGAGATGAACCAAAGAACGGGATCCCGCGGATATGGCGGACCTTGTTTCAGGAGTTTCATGTGCGGATACGCCGAAAACAGACGGAGCGATTGGCGGCGGGCGGGTGTTGGCCTAGCACGGGGCAGGCGAAACACACCCGCACACGGGCGGGTGTGCGCCTGACATAGCCTACACCATACCGGAGAATTTCACCCGTTGGGGGCCGTACGCTAATTCCCCACCCGCACTCATTCAAGTTTGATTCTATGGGCATCCATTTTTCTATGCGGTTCGATACCCTCAAAAAGACCTGCCTTTTACCCTCAATGCCGTCCTGCGGCTCTTTAAGACAGAAAGAACCGCCCGGGGCGGGATAGCGTAACTATTCAGGGCGGGATGGCGCGGCTATTCAGGGCGGGATAGCGCGGCTATTCACGCCGGAATAGCGTAACTATTCAGGGCGGGATAGAGCGGCTATGCAAGGCGGGATAGCGCGGCTGTTCAGGGCGGGATAGCGTAACTATCCGATTTTATATCAAGCGCCTCTTTACTCATCTTTTTACGATTTAAAAACAAATACTTTTCTACTGTACACTAATAGTTTCAGGCGGGCCTTTTTTGTATTCAAGAACAATGGCCGGTCCGGGCGTCTTTATCCACCCAACATCTCCTCCGAAAACCGGCTTTTGCTTTGTCGAGTAAACGTGAGTTTGCTTTAGCGTCAGAACGCTGCCGTCGGCGGACCGGATTTACACCCAATCATTACAAAAGCGATGGACAATGCCAAAACCAAGAAAGATACGAAACCAACCCGTTTTTTCATAAAACACCCCCAATTCTTTATCAAGTGAAAAACGTGCGGAATTTGCCCTATAATAGCGGCATCCACCTCCGTAGAGGTTATCACACCCAGCCAAAACCAAATCCAATGCCGATAGACTTACCAACATTGCCCAAGAAATTAGGTTCTTGTTCATTAAAAACTCCTTTGCGGGTCCTACCCCGCACGCGGTTTTCCCGCCGTCTACATTAGTTTATGCTTATCCGCATACGCGGGTAACGCCTTTGTTACGGTATCGGCGCCGGTACCGGCGGGACCTCAGGGGTCTTTCTTGCCGTCGCTTTCTATCAGCGCCGCACAATACGCGGTCTTGCCGCTGCCTCCAAACTCAACCCCGATCACGTCCTTCTTTCGCTTGGTGAAAAAGGATTTGCGTAAATCATCGGGACTTGCGGACGGCGTTTCTCCGGTACCGGCTGCGCTATACCGGAGCCGGCAGCTTTTGTTCACAGGCTCCGCATCGTTGCCGGTTATGTAGATCATCTTTACGCCTAACTCGTGCTGTGATTGGGTTGATATGGGGTCGTGGGGTTTCGGTTCCAGACTCGCAAGGTCCGCATCCGTTGGGGGCGGTTCAAGAAAGCAGCGTTTTTTGACGTCCCGCATTTCCGCAATGAGCGCAGCGTATATGCCGTACTATAAAACAGCCTCCTCCAAGAATCGACATTCAGTCGGTTTTTTACCTTGCAAACCGCCTAATCGGCGCTACGGCCGCAGCCCATAACAGTGCAACGGGCTGCCGGTATTTACAGCGCGTCCCATTGTCATGCGCTAGTTTCTCTCATAATAAATAAGAGGCACAACATATTCTTACAGACCGGCCTCTTTCTAATATGCGCCGTCTGTTGCCTCTGCGCTGCCTAAATTGCCGTATTTACCTAACCCGTGAAACCAGATCACGGCCAAATGTCTTCCGGGAGAGTTGCGCCATAGCGCCATGCTCAAATAGTTCATCTAAGGCGGTATTCAGCGCATCGGTGAGGGCGTCGTTCCCTTTTTTGAGACAGATGCCGATATATTCATCGGACGGCCCCTGCCACAGTACCTCAAAGGGACTATCGGCCTTTCCCGCGTAATCAAACGCAGCGATGTTATCAACCACAACCAGCTCAACCCTTCCCAGTCTAAGGTCGTCGAAACAATTAAGTATCTTGTCATAGGAATAAGCGCTGAAATCCACGCCCCGCCCGCTCAACCTTTCGGTAAAATACTGCGCGGTCGT